>NZ_VDFO01000018.1:0-52870 GCF_009600995.1 Companilactobacillus halodurans
CTTGCATCAAGACGAAAAACCTCTTTCATTGTTTGTGGAGAACTCCAATGATACCTGATTTTTTCGTCTTGGTGTTTTTATTTTGGAATTTTATTGAAAGTGGCTAACTTGATTATAAAATTCGCCGAAATAATTTTTATATTATTGTCTTTTATATCTAATGTACATAGTATAAAATTGCTTTGGGATATCATGTTCACCCCTGTTTGGTTTGGTTGCTTAAATCTTAATATGAGAACAGTGATGTTCTTTTCTACCATTAGTCAATAGAGAACCTGATATTGTTGGGTTCTCTTTTTTGATATTATGATATAGGTAAGGGTCAGAGGATTCAAGGTATTGATATTTGAAAATTAGAATTCACTAAATAAAGCCTCATATATTATATTTTTTTATGAGGTGGTAAAATGATAAGTGAGAGATGATTAATGTTCGCCCGAGAACATTTTTGTATCATACATCTCATTGTTTAAAACTAGATGATATATCGTCTTTATAAGATGATGTATAGCAGATATGACAATCTTCTTGGTTCCTTTGGAACCTGAAGATTGTCTTTTTCTCTTATAAACTAAATTGATGTTTGTTGGGATCATTTTTGAAGCCGATATGATATTTAATATTGCTTTAAAAAGGATTTTACGAGCGTAAGCATTGCCACGCTTTCGTATGTGTTCTCCAGCTGTATAGTTACCAGATTCGTAATGAATAAGATCTATTCCTACGAATGCATTGATGGCATTTGAGCTATAAAACCTTCTGATATCTCCCCATTCGGCAGTCAAACAGACTGCCGTTTTGATTCCAATCCCTGGAATGCTTATTAGTATTTTTATTTCTGGTAGATTTTTAGATAGTTCAGCCATTTCACTGATCAATTGAGATTTCAAATGACTGATACGTTGAACCTCATGTGCATGATATCTTGCTTCTCTAATTTCATAATCAACATTGGTCATTAAAAAAGATTCTTTTGCCAGTTCGATTAATCGGCTGGCAATACGTTGAGAACGACCAACTCCCATATTTTTTGGAGTTGACTGTAATACTACTTTGGACAAGGTATAAATATCGTATTTCTTAACAAAATCAGATGATGGAAATTTTTGTACAAGATTCCAATATAGATTTCCATTAGTGGAACTTAAGAGATTTTCTATTTCTGGGAATGTAATTGAAAGTATTTTATGTAGACGATCCTTTTCACGGACAATGTCTTCATTTTGTTCTTGATAAAACCGTTCTAATGGATGTAGTTTTGAATAAATTGGGTCAGACAGTTCAGTAGGGTCATAATGATGCATGGACATCGCTTTAGCGAGTCCAGGAGCATCAAGAGAATCAGTTTTATTATGTCTAAAACTATCCATGTCCTTCTTTGCACGTAAAGGATTGATCCTTGTGAATCGATAATTTTCATGTAATAAATAATTTTTCAAACTTCTGGAATAAACTCCAGTAGATTCAAAGATTATTGATGGTTCTTTAAAAGGATTCAGCTCCTTGGCAAGGGTCTCAAATCCCTTGGCATTATTATTTATTTTGAATTGCTTTACAGGTTTTCCATCTACCAAAATAGCTATATTAGACGTAGTTTTACTAACATCGATCCCAAATATGAACTCCATAAATATCGCTCCTATTAAAGTTTTATTCACTCTGGATACACTTATTTCAATTTTCAATACCCGGCATCTAGGCCAACAGACTTCGAACGGAATTAAAGTGAATCCTGTGAAGTTGCCAGTTTTTTTTACGACATCATGTGCCAAAGAGCCATTCGACTTTTATCAACTTCACTCTCATTTTACTTTCGAAAAGTAAAATGAGGAATCACGATTCCGTCGAATCATGATTCCTCATAAATGTTAGTCTGTTTTTTTATCTAAAAGAGAATAAAAACTGGTGTTGATTTATTCATCAACATCAGAAAATTTAAAATCATTTTTCTATGTCATATAAAAAATATTATTATTCACATTTTTTTGGGGGGGATGTATTGATTTAAAATTATTTATTAGCGTCTACTTTGTAAATTCTTCAGCGACATAAAGAGTTCCATCTTGTGCATAATATGAGCCAATTCCAACTTTAGTGAATTTTGGTCTCATTAGGTTGACATAATGATTTTCTGTACCAGATTCTCCCTTGTAATTATCCATTACGACATATGCATAGTGTTCTGGAGTTTGCACTGATAATTGGTTCCAAGGTGTCCCAAAGAGGTTTTCACCATAATATGTTGATGTATTACCAACTTGTTTCAAAACAGTTTGTGCGTTTGTTCCGTCTGGACGGGTGTGACTAAATAGTTCACTGACTTCTTTTGCACGAATTGAAGCAGCTTGCATCAACGATGAATCTTCAGTCAATGCTTCTTCACCATTTGAAGTTCTTTCTTTGTTGATTGAATTGAGAACAGCCGTATTTACTGCTGATATATTAGGTGTAGATGTTTCTTGTTGACTTGAACTACCTGAATTATTGTCATTGGTTCCAGTTGATGTATTTCCACTGTTGTTTGAATTGTTATTTGATGACGAATCAGAGTCATTAATGCCAAAGTCAGCGATATATTGCTTAGAGCCCTTGTCGCTGTTTAAAATTACATTGAATGAACCTTTGATATATTCGTGAGTCGATACTTGAAAGAAAGTGTCGCCATTTTTATTAGTAATAATCTTGCCGACTTTCCAAGCAGTGCCTTGTTGCAAAGCACGGTTAGAATTGCTATTAGTAGCGTCGTTATAAAGAGCTTGATCATGGTCGATGACATGAACGACGATGCCAGTATCTTGGCTAGTTTCTCCGTTCAATGATGAATCAGCTGCTCTTAAGTATTCATTCGTGGCAACTTGATACATTGTTTGATTATTGATAGTTAAGATTTTTCCAACTACCCATGGTGAATTAGGTGCGAGAGCCCGATTGGTGACTTTTTCGCCTTGTTCAGTATAAAGTTGAGCAACTGAACCTGAGTGAACCGTTGCGACGGTGGCAGCTTTTGCATCATTTTGATTAAACAATAATGTCCCCGTTGTAGCCATTGCTAGTGCAGCAATGATACCTGCAGATTTTGAGATTGAAAGTTTCATAATTAATTTTCCTCCCTATATGTTGACTAATATTTGTCGACATTATTTATAAAATTAATTTTGTTTTGAAACAGGATTCATTTTGATTGTACGACCTTTTTGGAGGTAAGGGGAATCATATTTGAAAAATTAATATATTTTTTTATGTCATTATACAAAAAAGAACATCTCTGATTAAACTCAGGGATGTTCTTTTATTTTCCATTGAATCTGTCATATCCAGCACTAGTAAATTGATTGAGTAATTTCAATTCATGATACCAAGATTCATCTTTTATAAAGTGATGCCGTTTATTAATAGCAAATGATCCATGGATGGAATATGAGAAAAGAGCTTCTGCTTCTGATTTGCTAAATCCTGTTCGCTTTTGAATCTCAGGGATGATTGTAGGTTTTTCGTGCGTGATTATCCGCCCAATAATATAATCACTCAGGCTGGGATCCATTAGAAGTTTTTGATATTTGGGAGAGCCGGCAACTCGTTGACAAGCTGGGATAAGTGATTCATTTTCTTTAAAAGTATCTACAGTTGATTCGTTATCAGTTTTTGAAGACTCGTCGGATTCATTTGTAAAAAGCAGCGCATCATCTAAGACCGTATTTAACACATCAGTCAAATCATCAAAATGCAGATAAAAGGTTGACCGATTTATTGATGCCTGTCGACATAGTTGAGCAACATTTATTTGTGAGTAAGGTTCTTTATCGATTAACTCAAGAAAGGATTCTTTAATTACATTGATTGTATAGATTGTACGGCGGTCAGTTTTACGATTATTCATTTATAAAACTCCTCAACAGATTTTCAAAATTGTTTATAAGCATAAAAAATAAGAAAAAGTGTGCTTAACTTCATTTCAAAAGTTAGCTACATTATAAACAATTCGATACATAGTGTATCAGATTATACAGTATATTGATAATTTTTAGGAGGAAAAATGAATCCAGAAATAAAAAAGGCCCAAGAATTGCTTTTTGAGAGTGATGCAATCTTAATTACTGCAAGTAATGGGCTGTCAATCACAGAAGGATACAACATTTTTGCGGACGACAAGAATTTCCGAGCTTATTTTAATGAATTTAAGGCTCTTTATGGAATCAGCAGCGTGGTTCAAGGCGTATATGCGGAGTTGTCGCAAACTGAACATGATATTTTCATGAAGAAAGTCCATAAATATTTGATTGATGATTATCAACCAAATCCAATTTTTGATGATATTAAAAAAATAGTTACAGATAAAGATTATTTCATAGTTACTTCCAACGCAGATACGCATTTTCAACTGAATGGATTTGACCCTAAGCATATTTGGGAAGTTGAAGGTAATTTAGATGGCATGGATATGAGAAGTAAAGAATGGAATCAACAACAACAATTTTGTCAGAGTTTTACTAGAAATAATGAAAATAAGAAATTAGTTCAATTAGAGCTTGGTATTGGATCGCATAACCAAATGATTAAAGAGCCAATGATGGAAATGGTTGATAGCCATCCCAAGTGGTCATATATCACTTTAAATTTACCAAATGAAATTAGAGTAGCACCAGAAATAGCTGATCGGTCGGTTCCATTAGCTGGTGACATTAAGCAAACTTTGAGCAATTTATTGAAAGAGGATTAAGAAATGAATTCAACGTTTTATGAACAATTAGTAATGAGGACACAGGAAAATTTTTCACGGTACTATAGTATTTACGCAAGTGGAAGAACTCCTATCAAGTTAACGGAAAAACCTGCTTTGCCATACAAGGAACAAATTAAAATCATGGCTGAAAAAATCAAAGAAGCAGACCACATTGTTATTGGTGGTGCCTCTGGATTGTCAGCCGCTGGTGGTGGAGATTTTTATTACAAGGATAACGAGTCGTTTAGAAAGTTATTTGGTAAATTTGCGAAGAAGTATGGTTTTGATGGAGCTGCCGCAGGTTGGTCTTATCCTTATAAAACACGTGAAGAATATTGGGGCTATTTAGCAACTTTTCTTTACACGACTCAACATGCCGACATCCAAAAGCCATATTTGGATTTGCAAAAGATTTTAAAGGGTAAAGATTATTATGTTTTGACAACTAATCAAGATACCCAAGCAGCTAAAGCTTTTCCGGAAGATCGAGTATCGCAAATTCAAGGTGACCACCGCTTTTTCCAATGTTCCAATCTATGTAACGATGAAGTTTGGGATGCTGTAAAGCCGGTTGAAAAGATGATTGAGGCCATGGGTGATGGGACTGAAATACCAACTGAATTGATTCCTAGATGCCCTAACTGTGGTGCAGAAGCATTTCCATGGACTAGAGGTTTTGGAAACTTTTTAGAGGGTAAGAGATACCAACAAGAATACAAGAAGGTTTCTGATGATATTTTGGCTCATTTGCATGATGACAAATTGTTATTTATTGAATTAGGCGTTGGTCGTGTATCACCAATGTTTATTCAAGAACCATTTTGGGCTTTAACAGCTAGTCTTGATGGAGCTTATGATGTCATGATTAATCGTGATTTCCAATTCTTGCCTGAAGAACTTGAGAACAAAGGGCAAGCTATTAAGGGGGATATTGCTCAAGCTTTAGATGATGTTTTGGTTGAGATGAATAAATAGAATCGTTTTTAGAAAAATTTAAATAAGAAAATCCACTTTTTACTTAATATTTGGTCTGTTTTGAGTAGAAGGTGGATTTTTTATATTGAAATAGATTGGTGACTCAATAAAGATCTAAATAAGGTTTTCCAATATTTCGAGCATTATAATCTGATAGATACATATCATAGATTTGATTACATATTTCCCAATTTTCACCAGTCCATGGAATATGTTTATCTGGTATTAATAAAGAAACCTTGCTTGGTCTGGTAATGCCATAATCCAATGTTATTGATTTATTAATATCAGGGCGAAAGCCTTGATATCCTTTAGTATAACTAGCAATGCGGCCGTTGAACTGGACAACATCACCAATCTTTAGAATTCCCAGAGATTTGAAACCCTTGGTTAGGTTGAACCATAAATGATCAGCTACATTTAATTTTTTGTTATCAGTAAGTAATTCAATGTTAGTTAATAAAAGTGTTGGGACAGCATGATTTTTACGATAATCTTTGTATTTGAAACCATATTTTTTGAATCGCCCGTTGAAAGTGAATCGTTGTTCATTTCCTAATTCAGCTAACTTAGTACGTTGCTTTTGAGACATAAAAATAACCTCCATAATTTATTAAAATAAATTACGAAGGGTATCGATGTTTTTCAATATATTATTTACGTAGTTTATTCCTAATAGCAACCAATTTTTGTACTTTACTAACTTTTAAAGCTCTACCTAGAATTAATTTGAGTGTTAAATATTGACAGTAAATAAAGGAAAATCATATACTTAAATTACCTAAAAGGTAATATGTGTGTGATGAACTGGAGTAATTATGCAGATTGATTTTAAAAATAAACGTGTTGAAAAGCAGTGTAGATCACTGGTTAAGGCAAAAAAAGATTTTCCTGAAAAAATTGCAATAAAATTATTAAAGTTAATAAATTTCGTTGAATTAGCAGATAATTTAGAATCAGTTATAAATAATCCGGTTTATCATTTTCATAAATTAAAGGGTGACCTAAAAGGACTTTATTCAATGGATATTGATGGCAGGTCTAAGCCATATCGTCTAATTGTAAAATTTGATGGTTATGAACCAGACCAAGTTTTTCATGGATCTATATTAATTGAAAGAATACAGATTGAGGAGGTAAGTAAACATTATGAGTAAGGAAGTTGCTTATAAAGATTTAATTGCTTTTCATCCTGGATCATATGTAGAAGATATTATTAATGAATTGAATATGACGCAAGAAGAATTTTCTAAAAGACTGGGCGTCTCTGCAAAAACAATTAGTAAGATTATTAGCGGTAAAGAGAGTATAAGTAAAGATATTGCTAATAAATTGGCGAAGATGACTGGAATCTCGGTTAAGACGTGGTTTAATTTACAAGAGAAATATGATTTAGAAGTAATTAAAATAAAAAATCAGCAAAATGAAGATAAAGAAATAGAAGTTGTTAATCAAATTGATTTTGGTTATTTTAAGAGAAATAATTTAGTTGATAATCAGAGATATTCTGTTAAAGAAAAAATTGAGTCTCTTAGAAAATTACTTAAATTGTCGAATTTGACTATTTTAGAAAAATTTAATTCAGTTGTAAGTTATAGAAATTCGAAAGATTTTGCTACTAAATCAATTATTAATTCTAATGTGATGCTGGAATTAGCAATAAATAAAGCAAGAAATGTTACAGATAATAAATATGATAAAGTAAAACTAAAAAAATACTTACCAGATATAAGGGAAATGTCGTTAGAACGTCCTGAATCATTTTATAAAAATTTGAAGAAAATATTGTTGGATTGTGGAATTGTTTTAATTCCATTGGCTAAACTACCTAATTCAAATTTAAATGGTGCTACGAAAAAGTTTAGAAATGGTAGTGTCTTATTATTGATTACTGATAAAAATAAGTGGTCAGATATTTTTTGGTTCTCTCTGGTTCATGAACTAGGTCATATTTATTATGGTGATTTTTATTCGGATTCCGAAAAAGGTAAAGAATACGAAAATAAGGAACAAAAAGCAGATAAATTCGCGTTAGATTTTTTCATACCGCAAAATCAGTATGATGATTTTGTTCAAGGAAATGATTTTAGTTATGATTCTGTAAAGAAATTTGCTGAACAACTGAAGATTTCACCTAGTATAATTGTTGGAAGACTTCAATATGATAAGTATATTGGATATCAAAGTTTAAATGGACTTAGAGAGAGTTATTTTATAAAAATGGATGATGAAGATTGAGCCTTTTTTAAAAGTGAATACTACGAAAAAAGTATATCTATATTAGATATACTTTTTTGCAATTTAGTCATTTAAATTAAATCATTATCCAAGCAATAGTGATAAATACCATCTTCAGTCACATCACCAATAACTTCATCAGCTATTTCTTTCACTTCAGCTGAAGCATTGCCCATAGCTAAACCGTGACCAACGGCATTCAACATTTCAATGTCATTATTACCATCACCAAAGGCCATGGCTTGTGATTTATCCAGTCCATAATATTTTAGGATTTCAGCAATTCCGGTTCCTTTACCGCTACTTGTAGGAATAATATCGATGGCTCGGTCCCACCAAGCAGTGATTTTAGAAGCTGTAGTATTCTGTATTATTTTTTCATAATCTTTTTTTCTAGCACCCATCATTAATTGGAAAATATCCGTATTTTCAATTGTCTGGTTAAAATCTTTTGACACAACAACTTCTTGGTTAGCAAATGAGAAGTATTCGACTAAATCATCGTCTGTTCCATTTGTAATAATGCTGTCACTTGTGGCAATTGCGACAGGACGACCTAATTCTTTACCATTATTAACTATTTGTTCGACGTCTTTTGTAGGGATGGGATTTTTATAGATACTCTCAGTTTGGTTAAAGCAATATGATCCATTGAAAGTTAGAAAAGTATCGAAAGTCAAATTCTCAAAATGAGGTAAGGCAATTGGACTTCGACCAGTTGCAATGCAGATAATAATATTCTGTTTTTTTAACCGTTTGAGTGTTTCTAAAGTTTTTTCCGAAATCTGTTTTTTATTCATGTCAATCAGGGTTCCATCGATATCAAAAAAGATGATTTTTATATTATTCATAGACATCACTTTCTCCAAGATTAATTTAAAAGTTATTGAATGGGAAATAATTTATCTAGTGTTACTAATACGCCATCGTCATCATTTGATGGGCAGACATAATTTGCAATATCCTTTACTTCTTGTGAAGCGTTATCCATGGCGTAACCTCTTCCACAATATTTCAACATTTCGATATCATTATTTCCGTCGCCAAAAGCAGCACATTGTTCAGAAGTTATATTCCAACGTTTGACCAATCTCTTCAAGCCTGATGCTTTATGACAACCTGGAACTATCAAGTCAATTGATCCATGACCACTGCCAGTTGGCACGAGTAGCCCTTTTAATTCTTCATTAAATAGTTCAGTATAATAGTCAGTTTTTTCTACGGGAACGGTAGGGGCAAATTTCAAAATCGTATCGTCAACTTGGGCAAAGTCATCGACCCATTGCAGTCTAGGGTAATATTTATTGGTCAATTCATAGAAATCATCACTCACTGTTCCTCTTTCACAATAAGCACTGTGCAAGCCACACATTACATTGTTAATTTCGGGATGTTTTTTACATAGACTAAGAGTTTTTAAAATAGCTTCTCTGGAAATATTTGCAGTGAAGACTACATCTTCTTTATCTTTTACGAGAGCTCCATTTTCGGCAACAAAATTCAGTTCATTATAATAGTCAGGAAAATGAGAAATCAATTGGTAATATTGATTCCCACTAGCTACGACAAATCCACAGCCAGCTTCTTTCATTCGGGCTAAGGCCTGCTTAAATCTGTGAACATCATACGTATAATTGCTACGCATAAAGGTGCCATCGATGTCGACAGCAACTAATTTAATGTTATAAGGATTATTATTCATTATCGTCTCTCCATTCATATTTTCATTAGTACAGAAGCTATAAAGCGCTTACCGAAATTCTTAGTTAGTATACCATATGTGATTTTTTACATGATATTAAGGGCAATTATTTTAAAATGTGAGATTAACGCTATCTTGACATTTAAAAATAAACTCCATTATTATGAAATCGTGTTCAAAAATGGAGGAATTTGTATGAAAAAAATTGTTGTAAATGGTGTTGATGGTAATTTTGGTAAATTAGTAGCGGGATATGTTCAAAAACTAATTCCCAAAGAGAATTTAGTTTTCACTGCTCCTAGAGCCGATAAATTGGAAGAATATTCGAAACAAGGTATTAAGACAGCTGTCGCTGATTTCAATAAACCAGAAAGTTTAGTTTCAGCTTATAGCAATGCTGACAAAGTATTGTTGATTTCCATGCCTTTTGTCGGCAAGAAACGTCGTCAAGCACATAATAATTTTGTCGAGGCTTGCGTCAAAGCACATGTCGGTCAAGTTATCTACACTTCCGTGTTGTCAGCTGGTAATCCTTTCAATCCAAGTGTAGAAAACGCTGATCATGGTTATACGGAATCGATTATTCAAAATACAGATTTGGATTATATTTTCTTGCGTAACTCATTGTTTGCCGAAGCATTTATCTCAGATTATATGAGAGCGGTTAATAATAAGGAAGATAGCATCGAAAAGAACATGGGTGACGGTAAAGTTTACTTTATTTCAAGACGTGATGCCGCTTTGAGTGCAGCTTGTGCGTTGAATAATGATTTATTGCATCGAGCTGTCTTGAATATCAATGGCAGTGAACCATTCACTTATCAAAAGTTTTTAGACGTTGGTAACGAAGTAACTGGCAACCAAATTAAATATGTTAAGAAAACTGATCAAGAGCTTTACGATTACTTTGATAGTATCGGCGTTCCTCGAGATACAAATGGAGATTTTTCTAAGAGTCCAATTCAAGCAACATCAGAAGGGATGGTTACTTTTGGAACAACCGTGACACAGGGATATTTAGATGTTCCAGTCAGTGACTTCAGTAAATTAACAGGACATCAACCAATAACTGTTAAGCATATGTTCGAACATAAAGAAGACTACTTATTAGGTGATCGTCATTCAACCGAAAAATAAAATATTTTAGAATTTTAAAAAGCCTTGCCTCAATTGGCAGGGCTTTTATTATGCAATCTTATAGGAAGGAAAAGGTAAATTGATAAAGCTCTCACAATTACGAATGTATCGATGTATAATCAAGATGATATAAGTCTGTAAGGATTTTTCAAATAATAGAAAATATAATTTTAATATATTTTATTTATGTTCAAAAAAATTATCACAGTAGGCAAATTTTTGTTGAGCAATGAAAGTTGTATAATTATCGTATAAAAATATTTGTAACTAAATAGGGATTATCTTTTTGTTAGGGGAAAACGATATGAAGAAAAAATTGGTTGCACTTACTACTTTATTAATAGGGGTAGGTCTTTTTGGCAGCGGCTGTTCGAATGCGGGAAATGTCAATATCAGTAATGATCCTAAGCTTCATAAAGTAACAAAGGCTGAAAAAAAGAAGAATGAACAACAGGAGAAAAAGGATTTAAAGCAACGAAAGAAGCAACAAAAGAAGCAATGGCAAGAAAGTTTAGGCAAAGAATATAAATATGGTTTAATAAAGGGTCCATCATGGCTGTATGTCTATGAAAATGGGAAAAAGACCGATGGACATCTTGATCCTGATACGACTGACACAGTGAAATTACATGAACATTCAAAGATCCAATTGGGTGGTGAATTACCAGATGTTGGAACTGTCAAAACTAGAACGATTCCAGTTGCTGGCGGGCAATCCAAGATTGATGATGAAGATAAATATGATAGGGAATTGAATTTATCCACTATCAATGATAGTGGCAATGGTTTGCATTTTATATTATGCAACCTTAAGGGAAATGATTATCAAGCTATCAGTAATCTAGCTTTTACTGATTTGCCTAAATATCTGGATGCTTTAAGTACGAATGATTCTTCAAAATTACCTAATCAATCAAAACAGCTCTTGCAAACACTAGATGGAAATAATAATCGTGGGGATGCTTCAGCTAGTTATCAAGTTATGGAACAATACTTCAATAAGAAATCTGCTCAAACAGAAAATGAAGCTGATCTAGAAGCTGACGATGCAACATATCTTGAAATTGGCGATGACCAGATTATGGATTTGAAGAATGCGACCCAATTATTTGTTCAAACTTTTGCTAAAGTTAAAAAAACTGATACAGACCAACATGCGTTAAGAATTGACGATGACAGTCCAAAATATGGCAGTTCCAAGACTGAAATCGAGGAATACCAAATGGACTATCAACTGGTCGATAATAAGTGGCAACTAATTTCCGTTGTAAGCGAAGGCGAGTCGGATTATTCAATGGATACTTCTAAATCTAATTGGATTGTTCAAAAGAATTAGGGGGGATATATATGTTTTGTAGCAATTGTGGAACTAAGATTCCTAAGGGGTCCAAATTTTGTCCAAAATGCGGTCATAAAGTAGGAGTTGCACCAACTGCTCAAAAGTCGGCTCCTCAAAAGCAGACAGTAGCTAACAATAAGGCCGTTAAGACAACACGTCCGAAAAAGAAAAAGGGTAAGTTGATTGCGCTATTGTGCTTAGCTGTCGTGGTAATTGGAGCAGCCTTTTTTGCTTATCGAATGGTTTATTATCCTAAAGTCGTCAAAGCAGAAGTCATAAAAAATGGATTCGTTAGTCAATATCGTGTCGATGCCAATGTCTTCTCTAAAAAAGTTATTATCACGCCAACCAAGGCAGAAGTTTCAAGTTTGGTTTTTGTGACGACTCAAAATGATTATTCTACTCATCAGATTGGTGCTGAAGAACGTTTAGCTAAATTGGAAAAAGAATTGCCCGGCAATTGGACTGTTCAAATCGTTCAAAACAGTTACTCTAATTCGCCACATTTACTTTGGGAATATTCTAAGGGTGAAGAAACTGTGCGTTATCAAAATTCAAATGAATTCAAAAGCGCCAAAAGAGCTTACTTAGATGCCAAAGCTAAAAAAGAAGAAAGTGATGGCGAGTTAAATTCAGCAATTCAAGGAGCAGTAGTCGGTGGTTTGATTGGCTCAGCTCTGGATAGATGGTAGGAGGGGTAAAAATGTTTTGTCCAAAATGCGGTACTAAGGTAGCTAAGGATGCAAAATTTTGCCCTAAATGCGGCCAAGATTTAACAGCTAAAAATAAGCAACCGGTTATTAAAGCTAAATCCTCAAAAGGAAAAAGCAGTATTTCGAAAAAAGCACCACGACATAATAAGAAATTGATTATGAGTCTGATTGCTATCGCGGTAGTTTTAATTGGTTATTTTGGAATTTATGCGCCAATGACAGTCCGTTCTGTTCTGGCAAATTCGGAGTTCACTTCTAAAAATGATTATAAGGTTAAAACTAATGCACTGAAGAGGACGATTGAAATCAATGCGGGGACTAGTCGAGTCGGCGATATTCAAGGAGCTTTAAATGATGATGAATTTGATACCAGTAAAATTGCGGTTGAAGAACAGTTGTCTCATTTAGCCAATAGTTTGTCTGGTCGAGTCATCGGTAACTGGAAGATTCAATGGAAACAACATCAATATAAAGAAAATGACACGATATTATGGCAATTTACTGGTAAGGAAGAGACAAAACGTTATCAAAATACCAAAGAATGTCGACAGATTCATCAAAAGATTTTGGAAAGTGAAGCACAACAACGGGCACAAGATACTCAGAATAATAACGATTCGGCTGCTATTGCTGGTGGTATTCTTGGATTTGGATTGTTTTAAAAAGAGGGGACTCAAACTTGGAAGATAAAGAAGATTTTATATTTTGCACTAATTGTGGGACAAAAAATAAGGCTGATTCAAAATTTTGTACGAAATGCGGTCAACCTTTAGTAACAATTACTGATGAGGGGATTGAAACTGACGATAGTCAAGCAGCACAAGAAATTCCACATCAATCAATCATTGATTCAGCGACTTCGCATTTAAACAGTTGGACTGGCGGACAAGGCTCAGTCAAGGTCAGTTGGAAAGAATTCTTTGGTCAAGTTTTTAAACCACATACTGAAAAAGAAGCTGAAGAAATTTTTAGTGCTGGAACTGAGAAAACAACGCCATCACTACAAGAGATTTCTAATGATAAAGTTCAACCTTGGTTGTTCTCGAGAATTTTGGTAACGATTTTATTGGCGGGAATTTTATTGTCGGTGCTCACGACTTTAAATACTGGAAATAGAATGGGTGATCAAATTGCAATGTTGGTAGTTATTGCTATTGCCGTCCCTATGTCAGCTTTAGTATTATTTTTTGAAACTAATGTTTATAAAAATATTAGTTTTTATCGTGTTGGGAAAATCATGTTAATTGGCGGAATATTGTCATTGATTGTTTCAATAATTGGATATCACGTTCTTCCTAACGATAATTCTTTAAGTTTTTTTAGTGTATTATTAATTGGATTTATTGAAGAGACTGCCAAAGTATTAGTGGCGGCTTACTTTGTTAGAAAATTAAATGTTAATAGAATTTTAAATGGATTATTAATTGGAGCGGCTGTTGGAACAGGCTTTTCCGCTTTTGAAAATATTCAATATATGGTGGATGGATATCAATTAGTATCCATGGAAACTGCTCTTCAAAGAACATTATTATCAATTTCTGATCACACTGAATGGTGTGCAATTGCGACAGCGGCATTAGTTATTGCAAAAGGGACTGGAAAGCTTACTAGCAACTCATTCTGGGATATGAGATTTTTACGTTTCTTTGGATTGGTAATGATAATTCACATGCTTTGGGATTGGAGTTTGTTTGATAGCTTTACCAATGTAAGATATATTGTTTTAGCAATTATTACCTGGGTAACCGTATTTGTTATGATTCATGCTGGTTTAAATGAAGTTAAGAGATTACAACTAAATTATCAAAATGATGAACAAAACGAGGGTGACTAATATGAAATGGAGTTTGAGACTGGCAACTTTAACTTTAGTTGGATTTTTATTTCTAACAGGATGTGGAAATCAAAGAATTGTGAATAGTAGTTCTAATTCTGGTTCTAGTTCCAAGACGACTAGCTCTGTTAAACATAAGAAGTCAAAGCCTAAGAGTACTAAGAAGAAAACTACATCTACATCAAATAAACAATCAACAACGTTAGTTTGGAATTCTCGAAAAGATAAACAATTGAATGAATTTATCGATCAATGGGCACCAACTATGAATCAGTCATATGTAAAATATGATGGTAAAAATTCTTTAAAGACTTCACCAGGCATGGTATATCCTGATGATTTGCCAAGGGTCAATGTTGAGGGTTCAAAAGCTTCGATTGCTTGGAGTAAGGATGGCAAAGGCGACAATTCTTATAATGTCGTCGCTATTTATAATTACAATGGAACGGTTCCACCACTACCTAATCACATTACTTACTTCTTTACTTTTCACAATAACCAGCCAGTTGTTTTGGTAGATCAAAGTCGTGATGGTACGCCTAATTTGTTGGAAACTAAGAATACGAAAGTCAAGGATAGCTTTGATTCTATCGTAGCTGGAAACTACAAGCCTAGTTCAGAAAATTCCAGTTCAGAAAATTCCAACAATCAAAAGCAGGCTACAATCAGTGATCCTAAGATTATTGGAGCTTTAGTTTATGAAAAAGCTAGAAACGGTGTTGATTTAACTAAGGAAGTAGACTTAGGCGTTTATACTGCCAATGGTAAATATTGGATTGGTACGGGAACATCAACATCTAATGTTGGTTTTACGATTGATGGAGATACAGTTCATTACTTTACTAAAGATATGGCTAATGCTGACTCTACAGCAGATGCTGAAGAAATTGAACATACTGTCAGTTTGTCTGATTTGGAATCACAGTACTATTCAACAAATGACCAAAAACAAATGATTCAAGATGTTGTAGGCAAGATGCCAGCTATTGAAAATCAGTAAATCACTTAATAAAATAACTAATAATATTATTGAATTAAGGATTCACTTGTTATAGACTGGCGTTGTAGTGATTATCGGAATTATTTTAGAAACAATTTTTATTTCAACCAGATAAAAATAGGGGATTTACTTTAAATGAAGATTATGTTGTAACAGTTTACATAATCATTTATGGCTGATTATTTTAAGTAGCTTCAATTATTTAATAGACGTGATTAATTTTTTTAATCAAATATATATATTTAAGGAGAGCATATCATGAAATTTTCTGCAAGAAGATCGGCAGTAGTTATTGCTGCTTTGGCAATGGCCGCAACAGGGGCTTTGAGTTTGAATCAAACAAAGGCGGATGCTGCCACGGTTGCAACTGTTAATTCAGGAACAACTGCTAGACTTTATACTAATCAAGGGAAGTTGATTACTAATAGAGCACTTTCTCCTAATAGTCCTTGGGCTGTTGGAGAGATTATTACCATTAATGGAGCAAAGTATTATCAAGTTGCTACTAATGAATATTTAAAAGCATCTGACTCTACTTTGAATAATGGTGCAACAAATACTAATGGTAATGCAGTTGGTACTATTGTTAATGGTGACGCACCAATTTATTACACAACTACTAAAGGTGAAATGCCAGCAGCTAGAAATCTAGCAAATGGATCACAGTGGCAAGTAACTCGTGCTATTAGAGATAACACTGGGACAACTTATTATGAAGTTGCACCAAATCAATGGATCAGTTCTAATAATATGAGTGTTAATAAATCTATCGAACCACAAAATATTGAAAACAAATTCATTGGTATTACAAACAATAAGAACGCTGATCAAACTGATCAAAATCAAAGTCAAACCCCTGATGTAAGTGCCGTTGAAGCTGCAATTTTCCAATCTATCAACGATGAACGTGCTACTAAAGGAATCGCTGCTTTGACACAGAATTCAGCTTTGACAAATACTGCTGAAATTCGTGCTAAGGAACTTTCAACTAAGTTCGATCACGTGAGACCTAATGGCCAGACGTGCTTTACAGCCTTCCCAAGTGGTGGTGGCACAGAAGAAGAGAACATTGCTGAAGGTTATACTGGTACAGCCTCAGAAATTGCTTCAAAAATTATGGATTCGTTCAGAGCTGAAAACTTTACTCCAAGTCACTACACTAATGTTATGTCGAGTGATGTAACAACAGTTGGTGTCGGTGTTTATCAAGATGGCAATGGAACTTATTTTTTTGCTATCAGATAATATTTTTTGAGATTACAAGCAAATTTTCTAAAGACAGCAATCGATGAATGCGCTATCATTAAATTAGATAGTGAATAATTTATCAAAAATCTTAGTCAAAGGTGTGTAATATTTTGAATATTGCCTTAATTGTAACCATCGTGCTTGTTATGGGAGTTATCTTCGTAAACGGTTGGACTGATGCGCCTAATGCCATTGCTACGGCAGTTTCTACTCGAGTATTAAGACCAAATGTTGCTATTGGGATGGCTGTAGTAATGAACTTTTTTGGTGCTTTAGTCATGACGTTTTTTAATGCGCAAGTTGCGGAGACTATTAGTAATATCGTCAGTTTTGACGGTGCAGGGAATTCTAGTCAAATTGCTCTAGCAGCTTCATTATTTGCAATTGTCAGTTGGGCTGTTTTGGCTTGGTGGTTCGGGATTCCTACTAGTGAATCGCATGCTTTAATTGCTGGGTTGACCGGTGCGGCCATGGCTTTGGGTGGTTTAGATGCCGTCAATGCTTCCGAGTGGTGGAAAGTCTTGATTGGATTACTGGTTTCCACAGTTTTCGGATTAGGTGCTGGTTATTTAATTACTAAGTTGATAATTTTTATCTTTCAAGGAATCAATCGAATTTTTGCCAATAAATTATTCACCGTTGGTCAAGCCTTTAGCGCTATGGCGATGGCCTTTTTACATGGAGCTCAAGATGGCCAAAAATTTATGGGAGTTTTCATGTTGACGCTTTATTACAATAATTTAGTTGATAAAACTGGCAATGGCTTCGACATTCCCATCTGGGTCATGGTTTTGTGTTCAGTCACAATGGGAATTGGAACCTCGATTGGTGGTAGAAAAATCATCAAGTCAGTCGGGATGGATATGGCTAAGTTGGAAAAATATCAAGGCTTCTCAGCTGATTTAGGTGCGGCCATCACATTATTCTTTTGCTCCTTATTTGGGATTCCTGTTTCCACAACTCATACCAAAACAACGGCAATAATGGGAGCCGGTGCAGCAAAACGAGTTTCGTCAGTCGACTGGAGCATCGTGCGTGATATGGTATTGGCTTGGGTTTTAACGTTTCCCGGTTGCGGACTAATAGCTTATCTAATGGCAAAATTATTCATAGTCATTTTCTAGGGGGAATTAAGATGATTCGAAAAAAGAAGTATGATTTTTTTAAAGCGATGCAACATTTGGCTGATGATGCTCTAAAGGCTAGCGGAATTTTGACTGAGATTATCAATAATTATGATCCGGCTAAGTTTTCTCAGGATTGCGAAATGATCAATAAAATCGAGTCAGATGGCGATGAAGATGTTAAAAAGACTATGAATGAACTCTATGTGGCTTTTATCACGCCAATTGATCGTGAAGATATCGTCCAATTAGTTGATAAACTTGATAATATTATCGATGGAATCAATGGATTAACTTACGAATTCTACTATTTAAATATTCAAGAGCTGCGTCCAGATACTGATAAATTTATGAATTTGATTAATGAAGCAGTTGAAGCGGTTCAACAATCAGTTGCCGAGTTTTCACATTTTAAAAATTCCAAAATGTTGGTCAAAAATATCGATAATACCAACAGAATTGAATCATTAGGTGACGAATTATATACCAAACACTTGCGGACACTTTTTTGCGAGGAAGAAAATGATCCACTTACTGTCATTAGATGGCAAAAAATCTATGGCGGATTTGAGAGAGTTTTAGATGCTTGTGAAGATTGTGCCGATGTTATGGGCGGTTTGGTTATTAAGAATAGTTGATTTAAGAACCTACCAATACATGTTTAGACTTGTTTATTGCATAGAAATGACAAAAAGTCGAATTTTAGAAAATATGTAATGGAAATGTATAAGTTTGTTAATTGAAATGCTCGTATAATGAGATTACTTAATTAATTATTGGAATGAGGTAATCTCATAAGAGTTCAAAAAAGAAGAACCAGAAGATATTTGAGGATATTTGTATTAGTTTGTCTAGTAATGGTTGGATTGGGTTATTACTTTAACAATTCATATGCTTTAGCGGATAGTGACAGTAATTCGAAAAAGCAGAGCAAAACAGAGCAAGCTATTAAGAAAAAACAAAAGATCATCAAGCATAATCTGACTAGCTATTTGAACAGTGTGACTGAAGATGGCACAGCCAGTGTTAGTTTTTACAATTTAGGTGCTGAGAATAGCAGCAATTCCAAAACCGATCAACTTTATCAAAAGGGTGATTTGCAAGTGGAATCTGACGCACATACAGTCAGAACAGCTGCCAGCACTTATAAATTATATTTGACCGCCTTTCTAATGAATCAAAAATTGAAAGGGAAATTTAGTTGGAACACGCAAAATACCGACAGTTTTAACAGAATGATAGTAAACAGTGAGAATGATTTTTCTGAAGAGCAGATTAATAAGTATGGAGCTGATACCATCAGTAAATTCGTTAAGAGTCAGGGTTGGTATCCATCGGTCTTTACAGAAGGCCAGGCTGCACAAACGACAAGTTACAGTCTGCAACTACTGTTAGAAGATCTGGAAGAAGGAACCGGTGCTTTCCAAAATAGTAGCGACCGTAGTAAAATCTTGAATTTAATGGGTAAACAAATCTATCGGACAGGTATTCCAACTGGAGCCCAAGAGGCAAAATCTGGAACGACCGTTCAAGATAAAGTCGGATTCTTAGATGATACTAATAATGATGCCGGAATCGTGACCTTGCCAAATGGACAAAGATATATTCTGGTAATCATGACTAATGGTCATAACCAAAGCAATTTGAGTGGTTTTCCAAGAATCGCTGAAATTGCCAAGAATGTTCAAGAGATTGTCTATGGAGACAACGCTGGAACTAAGATGATCAATTATTAAAATATTTTCGAATAAAAGGCAAAATCCTTAATTGGGTTTTGCCTTTTTTTATGTTAAATTTATATATTTTTTTAGATTATTTAGTAGCATCTTAAGGTTACTTTAACATTGATATTGTAGCTTTTATAACATTATCCTGAATTCAATACATTAATTAAGGATTGAATTTTAGATTAAGATTTTTATCAATAACATTCAAATAAATCATAAAACAAACATTTTCTTTTCAAAAATTATAATCATCCTTTATAAAATAAACTATTAAAAAATGACTTTTTCAAGCCCTTTTACTTATAAAAATAATTAAAACGTTTATATAATGAAGTCGTTAAAAGCGTATCTCTATTTTTATTACAGAAGGATAGGAGTGATGAAATTGAGGAGAAATAGGCTTTTATTAAATTTTAGACAGATATTATTAATAATTTTGATGGCCGTAATGGGCTTGACTTTTGTTTTAGGATTTAGTTGGCTCAATGTTCAAGCTGCTACGACTGATGATACAGATTCAGATAGTTTGTCACCGATAACCCTTGTAGAGTATGTTTATGTTAATGAAAAAATGTATTCAATAGCTAGACATGATGTTTCAGTGTCGACCTTGGAAGATGAATCTAAATTATCTTCTGATGTGGATGACGTTAAAAATCCAGAGAATGATACTAATTTAACCGATTTAACTTTTCATGAAGTTCTTTCTGTTGAAACTACTAATAGTCATGGAATTAATGGTAGATTAGAAATACCTGATTCCGATACGAATTATAGTCTTTCTCATATATTTAGCAGTTATATTCTTGATAAGATGAAATCAGATTCAATAGGAATGGAAGGTTTTGCTAATGGAACTGGTCAAGTAGATGTCTATCTTTACTATCTTACAAGCAATGACGATGCCACATGGACTCCAGAAGCCGTTAGCGAAGTAACCTTAAAGACTAACAAAGGCGATAAAACCGTTACAGTTAGAGGAGATACAAATTCAACAGTAAGTGTTGATGTTCCAGAAGTTTCTGGATATACACCAGATAAAAGTACTGTTAAAGTTGATATTGCTAA
This sequence comes from Companilactobacillus halodurans, assembly GCF_009600995.1. Taxonomy (NCBI): domain Bacteria; kingdom Bacillati; phylum Bacillota; class Bacilli; order Lactobacillales; family Lactobacillaceae; genus Companilactobacillus; species Companilactobacillus halodurans. The sequence goes on from NZ_VDFO01000018.1 coordinate 20,826, forward strand.
TGACGGAAGTATGACAGTTGAAGATAATAGCGATGATAATCCTATTACTTATACCAAGGATGATACTTCATCAAGTTCAACTGGTACCGATACATCAGGCAATTCAGTTACACAATCAGGTTCCTCAGATTCAAATATTGTTGATAAGTCACAATTGGTATCAATCAATGTTGACAAGGGTGACGTCACACTTTATAAATTAGAGGATAATGCTTTTTCCAAAGTTACTAACCGTGCTTTGAGTCCAGCATCTGATTGGAAGAGCAATGCATACGTTGAAATTGATGGCGAGACATATTATCGTGTTGCCAATAACGAATGGGTTAAAGCTGATACAGTTTATGTTTATGAACCAGACAGCATAACTGTTGATACGAAGAACCAAGAAACTTCTATTAGAAATAGTGAAGATAAACAAATTACTAACCGGGCCTTAGCTAAGAACACAGCTTGGAAGGTTGATCGGATTGCTTATCTTGGTTCAAATGACACACCTTATTATCGTGTAGCTACTAATATGTTCGTTAGCGTTAACGATGTAACTAAAGAATAGAATTATAAATAAAAAGTAGGGAACTGGACATAACATGGTCAGCTTTCTAATATTAAGGTAAATAGCTCCTGGTAATTGTACTTTGATTACCAGGAGCTATTTTTTTGGTGCCAAAAATTGATATTTATAAAATTAATTCAAAAATGAATCATGACTGAATATAAAAAATCATCCTGCACAAAATAAAATTATATAAAATGGTTATTTATAAGACTTTTTTCTATACATGTTTATACAAAATGGATATACAATAGAATGCTGAAGCAGATATTTCTATTTTTATAAGAAGATAGGAGTGAATGATATGAGGGGAAATAAACTTTTATTTAATTTTAAACGAATATTTGTGATTTTTTTGATGGCAATGATTAGTTTTATTCTTGTCTTAGGATTCAGTCGTCTTAATGTTCAAGCAGCTACCGAAAGTGATTCAGATGATAATTTGTCTACAAAAATCACTTTTGATAAAACTACTAATAAATTGGAATTACCTGGAGTTTATGGTGGTAAAATTGTCACATCTTTTGACTCGGATACTCTTTCTCAAAACCAGTTGAGTCAATTAGATAACTTAAAAACTGGTGATGAAATTGTTGTGGATTTTAAAAGCCAACAAACCTTGAATGATAGTGACGGTAATACGTTTTATCTTACAATTGTTAAACCGGAAACAGATAAAAGTTCTAATGATAATGTTTCTTCCAATGAAGATGCCATTACATTAAAAAAAGATAAATCCGGAGATTTGGTGACGACAGACGATAATGCATATGTTGAAGTAACTTTGGGATATTTTACACATATCAATTTTTTTTATGCCACATCAAAAAAATTAATATATACAGAGACTTATCATATTAAAGGGCTTGTCGCAAACACACCCGTGAATCAAATATTAACGGGACTTGATGTTGATTCTGTGGATGAATTTGTTGGTTATGATTTCAGTGGTTTAGAAAGCGATGGTTTTGCTGTTACGGGTCCAGAATCTTTAGATAAAATTGATTTTAATAATTTGCAAGTTTCGGTCCCAAGAGAATACGTTGATATTACTGAAAATTATACTGTTGATGGGAAGCTATATTCCACTGCAGAGTTTAAGGAACCAATGGTTGATTTAATGGATGGCGAAGTAACCTTGAAAAATCCTAAATCACCTGAAAGCGAATTCGGTGATAAAATTAAACTGGATGATGAAATAAAGACTAAGCTGGGAACTGTCACTAGTGCATTCAGTATAAGTGGTACTGGAATCGACACTAGTGAAAAAAATCCTAGTCTCTCAGATATTATTAGTTTTGAGTTCTTTGCTTTGAAAAAAGAGGATACTTACATTGCTATTCAAGATGCAGCAAAATTTTCTAAATCACCTCTTGAAGTTACAATGAATTATACAAGTGATAATAAAGACCTCAATTGGGATAATGTAGAAGTTACAAAGATGGTAACGTTACAGACAAATTTAGGTGAAAAGTCAGTAGAAGTTCAAGGTAACATGAGTATGGAATCAGGAAAAGTTAATACAGTCTCAATTACGGTCCCTGAAGTTGCCGGCTATACACCTGATAAAAAGAATCTGACGGTTGATGTTGCTAGCGATGGAACAATGACAGTCGAAGATAATAGTAAGGATAATCCTATTACCTATACTAAAAATGTCGCCTCATCAGGCTCAAATAATGCGACTACTTCAAAGTCAAAAGTTACTGATAAGTCACAATTAGTATCAACCTATGTTGACAAGGGTGACGTCACGCTTTATAAATTAGATGGTTCTACATTTTCCAAGATTACTAACCATGCTTTGAGTCCAGCTACTGACTGGAAGAGCAATGCATATCTTGAAAATAATGGCGAAAGATATTATCGTGTTGGCAATAACGAATGGGTCAAAGCTGGTACAGTTTATGTATATGAACCAGAGAAACTTACTGTTGATACTAAAAATAAATTAACTTCTATTAGAAACAGTGAAGATAAACAGATTACTAACCGGGCCTTTGCTAAGAACACAGCTTGGAAAGTCGATCGGCTTGCTTATCTCGGTTCTAACAATGCTTTGTACTATCGTGTTGCTACTAATATGTTCGTTAGCGTTAATGATGTAACTAAAGAATAGAATTATAAATGGAAAATAAGACCTAGAAATTCTCTAGGCCTTATTTTTATACGCAGATTATGAAATTGATGTTATTAATTAATTTATATCTTTTGAATGTGTAAAGTATAAAATGTGATGTAAAAAATTATTAAGTGTTATGCTGAAGATGACTGAAGGGGGAACCAGTCATGAAAAGAAATTTTAAATATTTTAGTAGTGCAATAGCTTTAACGCTTTTAGCAATTGCACCAGTTGCAGTTCCCATTGTTACTTCTGATACTGGTGCTATTAGTGTTCAAGCGGCTGATAGTCAAACGCAACAAAGATTGGATGCTGATGATAAATCAAACATGGATTCAGATCCTAACGTTCCAGGTTCATCTGAATATATGATTTCTAAATTCATGGATCAATTTGATAATCGTTATGTAGCTAGTACTAAAAGTTTAACCACTGTACTTCAAGATATAGCAAATAATACAGATCATGCATTTGGTGGCACAACTGGAGCTGGATATCCATACTTTAGTAAAACTAAACCACAACATATTTATGATATGCAGAATGATGTCGGAGTATCTGCTTTAAAAGACAGTAATATTGTAGAAAAAAATGGCACAGGTAGAACCTATTTTAAGGATTCTAGTAACCAAAAGCAATATTATAACAATGATGTTTTTGCGTATATGTCTATTGAATATCAAAAAAATGGTAAGTGGACGCCTGCTACATTAGATAGTGAAAATGATATTGAGAAATTTATTTATCAATTGGATGGAGAAAATAAGAATAATATTGATGTTAGTGGACTGCAAAGTGGTAGTATTTCATTTCCATTGAGAGTTACAATGCATGTGGTTGCATCAGATGGAAGTGAAAATGCTCCAGATTTGAAGAATGTTGATGCAAAATATTTAACAAAATCATTCACAATTAATCCTAGTACGATGGATATAACTGAAGATAAGAATCCAAATTCAATTCATGTTGGAGACAAACTTTCCACCATTACTAAAAATGATAAATTAGCTGTTACGGATAATTATTCAAATGACAGTGATATTGTGAATAATTACTTGGATAAGATGGAAACACCTCATTATGGAGGCATATTTACAACACAGAAAGATGCTATCAGTTATGCTAAAAGTAATAATTTTGACCCTACCAATTTGAGTAAGGGTAATATCAATAGTAATGAATTGAAAATAAATAGTGATGGAACAGACGCCACTATTGAAAAGCCTGGTACTTATTACCAAGTGGTATCTTATAAATTGTCGGATGGTTATTCTAATACTGGCGATAAAGTTAAAGATGAAAATGGCAATGATACCAATTCTTATCAACTCAATGGGGATCAGGCTATTGGATATATGTTTTCCAAGAATGGCCACGATCCACTGACCGATACACAAATATTGTTATATGATACGACGATTAATGGTTCACCTGCGACTGAGGGAACAGATTATGTATTTAATAAGAATGCTGAGACACTTACGACTGTTCGTAAAATCGTGGTTACTGGTTCTGATACGCCATCGGATCCAATCACCCCAGTTTCAATAAATGTTGATAGTAGTGACAAAAATAAAAAATTAGACGTTTCTAAAGATGTATTGAAAAATGTTAATGATGAAATAGCTGCTGCTCCAACGCAAAGTGATTATTATGACAGTAATCCGCTTAGTAATGCGGATGCTAAAAAAGTTACTGACGCCTTGGATAATCCCGGAAGTTATTATCGAGAGTTGAAATATACATTAAATGATGGATATTCGGTTTATAATTATGACTTTGGTCAAAATGCAAAAGTAGATTATGATGCTAATACTGTTACTTATTATCAAAAGGTAACAGTATTGCCAGATTCTAGCTCCAATTCAAGTACTGCATCTAATTGGAAGACATCTGACGTTAATGATGTTGTAAGAACCAAAAATGACCAGCCAAAATATACATTGAACAATGATGATGACCAGGTCATTAATAATCCTATGATTGACGCAAATACTAGTTTAAAGGTTGATAAGGTACGTGTTGATCAGTATGGTAATAAGCAATATCATATTGCTGATGGTGAATGGATCAATGCAAATTACGTTACTTTAGAGTCTTCCATCACTGATGTTAAAAATGATGATGGTGTTTTGTACGTTGACAAAACTAGCTCTGATTATAGACTTTATGATAATAATGGTAATGAAATTAATAATCGTGCATTAGATAGGAACACTTATTGGGCAGTAGATGAAATAGCGAATGATAATAAGGGCAATACGTATTATCGTGTAGGGACTAATGAATGGGTCAAGCAAGTTGACGGAGTTCATTATCCAATTCCACTGTTTTTGCATGATATTCAAATGAACAGGGGAATTCTTCACTTAGATGATACAAACCAAAATTACACGCTCTTTAATGAGAATGGTCGTAGAATTAATAATCGTGCTTTAGCTGAAAATACTGATTGGAAAGTCGATAAAACAGCTAAAGATTATGAGGGCAATACATATTATCGTGTAGCAACCAATGAATGGGTTGAACAAAGAAATGGAGTTCACTATCCAGCTAGATAATATGAATGCCAAGATTGCTAACCACGTTTTGACCAAAATAGCAATATAAACGATGAAACTAAAGAATGATACTAACTCTGCAATTTTAAATACTTGCAGAGCTTTTTTGTTGCCCACATTAAAGGCTCTTAACTAATAAATAATCTAGTTAAGTTGTAAAATATAACTAACTAGTATTTAGGAGAGTTATACGATGGATAATGATAGTGAGGAATTATTAAAATCTGATATTATTGACCGAAACGTCCGGCAGGGTTTAAATCTTACTTGGCTCAACTTTGCGGTCCTATTTTGTGCTACGATCATTGCCAGCGTTGGGTTAAACATGGATTCGGTTGCTGTTATTATTGGAGCTATGTTGATTTCACCCATTATTGATCCAATCATTGGTATGGGCTATGGTTTCGGCATTCGTGATTCAAAGTTGATTGAAAAGGCCTTTACTGTTTATTTAATAGAAGTCGTCGTGGCTTTGATAGCCTCCGCAATTTACTTTTCGTTGTCGCCAATTAAAGACGCCAGCAGTCAAATCATAGCGCGGACGCAACCGGCAATTTGGGATGTTCTAGTGGCCTTCTTTGGTGGTGTTGCCGGAATTATCGGTTCAGCCAAAAAAGATCCTGGAAACATTTTGCCCGGAGTAGCGATTGCAACCGCTTTGATACCACCACTAGCAACTGTCGGATATGGGATGAGCCAGTTTAAGTGGACTATTGTGCTGAGCGCCGGCTACTTGTTCTTGATCAATACCTTCTTTATTGCTCTAGCAACAATGTTAGGAACACTTATCTTTAATTTTAGAAAGAAAAAAGTGGCAATTCCTTGGAAAAATCAGCTGTTTATCATTGCTGCTGTCGTTATTATTGCCATTCCTAGTTTGGTGTCTGCTTCAAACTTGGTTAAAGAAACATATAATGAGGCACAAGTTACTAGTTTTGTAGATAATGAATTACCGGAAGTTTACGTCGTTAATAAAGAAATTTCAGGTAAAAAAATCAAATTGACAGTAATCGGTAGCGATATTAAAAATTCAGAAATAAAAGCTTTGGATAAAAAACTACCTGAATATAAATTAGGCGATTACAAATTACAATTACAACAAATATCAAAGGGTAATTATTTAAGTGTCAGTGCCTTTAAGAAGTATGTCAGTCAGGAAAGTTCCAGCAGTATTTCAAGCGATGCCTCGGATACCAGCGATAAGACTTTATTAAAACTCAAGCAACGATTGAATAAAAAATATCCTGATATAATAGATAAAATTTATATTGGACAATTAGTTGAAAAAAATGGCAGCGATAAAACAATTGTCTTAATCAGACTCAAAGAAGATAATCAGGATAATCAAGCAAAGGTTAAGAAGTACATTCAATACCAAGCAGATGATCTGGGTATTTCACCAACGATTCACTTCACTAATAATTAATAACTATTAATAAAATACTTTCTGTACATTAATAGGGATGTTGGAAGATTTATAGTAGCTGTTTCAATATTAATGGTTATATAATTAGGCGAAACGAAATGGGGGATAGACAAATGACACGTAAAGTTATCTTATTCGTTACTCAAACATTAGACGGTTATATTGCAGACGCCGGCGGTAATATCGACTTCTTGTGGAATTCAGATTTCACCAATGGCGATTCTGCTGACAAAGAATATGAAAAATTTGCCAAACGCGTTGATACAGTTGTGATGGGACGTCACACCTATAATCAAATCGTTAATGATATGTCCCCAAATAATTATCCCTATGCCGATTATGAAAACTATGTCATGACAACTCATCCCTTAGACGATGCCGATAATATCCATTTTATTAATGGGAAAGTGGCTGAAGTTATTCAAAACCTCAAAGAAGAATCCTCAAAGCGTGATATCTGGATAATTGGTGGCAGTAATGTCATTGCTCCATTAGTCAACGCTGATTTAATTGATATTTATCATATTGGAGTGGTACCCGTTGTTTTGGGTAAAGGTATTCCACTATTTTCTGATGCAGTAAAGTTTAAAGAATTGAGTTTAAATTCAGTCAAGAAAGTTAATGAAATTGTTTATTTGGAATATGTAAAATAAGTTATCTTGTGAGAGATTTTAAAGATAAATTGAATTAAAAAATTAAGATAGTTTAATTTCCTGAAAATGGATATTAAACTATCTTTTTTTGTAAAAAATACTTCAACATTTTATTAGTATTATTGATAAATTGAATAAAAATATATTTATAAAGGTGTTAAACTTAAAATGATTAATAATGGGGGAGGGGACAATTTATGAATAAGAAAACAAAATATATAGGGAGTGCAGTTGCAGTGGCTCTTTTGGTCGCTGGTGCGCCTGTAATTGTCCCTATGATAAATAATCCTACACAAATACAGGCCACAGCAACGACCTATGATCCTAATAAGCTTTATGGTGAAATTAATGACGGTGTCGTTATTAACTCTGATGATAATTTTACGCAAGCGTATTTTACTGCTTTTAAAAACCAATTTGTTAATCAGTATATTTCTAGCCAAACCATGTTGGATATTTTAGGAGGAAATAAAGACGAATACGAGAAATATAATCACTATTCTTATTTTGACCCTCAAAATCCTGCAGAATTTAAAGATTTTCAAGACGATAGTTTTGTTAAACTTTTAAAAAGTGAGCAAAGTATAAATCCTTTTGAAAAGGAATTTGTTACTGAATATAATGATACGAATTATTATTTCCATGATGTCCTTGCTGATATTAAAATTACGGATGCTAATGGAGATCAAGTTCAATTAAGAGATGTAACTGATTATGATAATGCAATTACTAGCTTTACTAATGGTACGATACCGTTTCCTCTACATCTTACTGTCCAGTTATCTACCGACCCTAAAGAGTCACGCTATAATCCATCAACGCTAACACGATTAGATTCAGACTTGACCGATATTACTTTTACTATTAGCCAAAATAAATTTGATATTACGCAAAAAAATAGTTCAAACCATGTTGGAAATCCAGTTGATAGTAGTTCTCGCAATGGTGACTCTCTTTCAATTACCGATGACGCTAATAAGGATGGTAATAAAGGCGTATTGCCAGCTTATGGTAAGAGCTTGTTTGATAGTAAGGATGATGCAATTAATTATGTAAAACAGGAGGGAATTAGTCCCACTGCTTCAAATCAAGGTGATACTAAAGCGATTGATTCAGACGGCAAGATTGCTAAATCAGGAACCTATTATCAAACAGTGTCATATAATTTAAAAAAAATTGCTGAGGGCAGTGATACAGCTCTCTCAGCTATGATTTCTGGAGGAGAAGATACTAATACTAAGAGAAGTGTTCCCACATACGATACAAAAATAACAGATGGTGTAAATAGTAAGAAAGCTGTTGAAGGAACTGATTTCGTAGTCAATAATGGTTGGCTGACAGTAGTTCGTCAAGTAAGCGTTCCATATTATGTTAGTCCTGAAATGGAAAAGCAATCTGTAAATGTTGGCGATTCTTCTGATGGTGCAAGTAATGGAGCTTCTTTAATTGAAAGTTCTGGTAATGATTTAGGTATAATTCAAACTACCTATGGTCATAAATATTACACTGATTCATCTGGAAAAATAGAAGATACAGATGTTGAAAATGATTCGAAATTTAATAAGTCTGGTATTTATTATCGAAAAGTAACTTTTACCTTGCCTAATGTATCTGACTTAGATTTTTCACAAGAACCAATCGATGAAACTGAAAATACCGTCACCTTTATGCAAGAAGTTGATGTAAAGGGTTCAGTTGACAAGAATATCGAAACCCCTACGCTGTCTCTTAATTCTTCATCAAATTCAAATGAAGCTACTGGTGATAATGGAACAGAAAATGATAATACTTTGAAAGACGCTAATGGGTCTTCCTTGGTAGATAATAGCAAGGGTGATTATTTTGGCATAAGTTTTGGCACGAATTATTATGAATATGATTCTGAAAAGTATAATAATGATTCAGAATATGTTTCTGATTTGAATTCTAAAGTTTGGGATAATGATTCTGAACAAGCTACACAGAATGTACTAGATGAAAACGGTAACTTTATAAAAGCAGGTAATTACTTACGGACAATTGAATTTTATTTAACGGATGGTGCAATTGATACTCATACATTTGGGAACGATAGTTCATCTTATAAATTGGATAGAAAAAATAATACTGTAACTTATATTCAAAAAGTTAATATCTCTCCCATTAAGATTAGAGTTAATATTGCTCCAGTAGTAGCTCAGAAGGGATACACCATGGTTGCTGATAGTACTGATTGGATCCTTTTAAATGGAGTAGCTCAATTAACTGACGAGAATAATAAGCCATATTATACAATCAGCAGTACTATTGGAGTAAATATTTATAATAATCTACAAGATGCCTTAACGGGTGAAAATCCACATTTATCAAGTGATACTTTTAAATCCGGTGTTCTTTATTATCGAACTATAACTTTTAAAGTGGATAAAAATGATGATGTTAATAATTATGTGTTTGAACCAAGTGTAAGTACTATATCCAATTATATTAAAGATGAAGAAAATAATACGATTACTTTTGTTCAAGAGATTACAGTTGAAGATAGTGTTAAAGCAACAGTGCCTGATTTGAAAGTTTATCCTGGAACAAAGTTTTCAGATATAAGTAAAGATATCAGTGGCTTTAAATTAATTTCACAATCGAACCAAGAACCTTTAGATGGTTCAGCACGACTTATTAATTCGAGTGATTTGGGTTCAAGCGGTAGTGATATATTGTATTTTCCAGCAGATGCAGAAGGTAATCCTGATATAAGTTTACCGGTAGGCTATAATAATACAAAATTTGGTGAGATATATTATCGTATAATTGGATTTGAATTAGCACATAATCAACCAGATTATAATTTTGATAATGATGATAAATTTGTTAAACTCCTTAATGATAATACTCCAATGTATCTCCAAAAAATTAGTGTCGTAGCACCAGTAAATGAACAAATTACCACTGTTTATGGCAAGAAGGGCGATTCTGTTAGCTCAATTGATATGGGTGACAATGATTTAACGATTGATAGTAGTATTACTGACGGCAACAATTCAATTATTTATGGTGAACAGACCACAGTTGGTGACGAGTATTTTGCTAATGCTTCAGATGCTATCAATAATAATAGTGAAAAATCATTAGGTTCAACTATTAAAGGTACGCCGGGCACCTATTATAGAAGTATTACTTTTTTTCTAAAGATTAATCCAGTACTCAAGAATGATCCATCAAGTTATTACGAATTTGATGGTGACGAAGGTACTGACTATTTGATTAACTATGGTGTGATGGTCACCCTTGCACAACCTATTGTTGTAGAATCAGAGTCTACTGGCGGATCTGGTTCTAATGTTAATGATGATTGGACTTATTTAGATATGTCTGGAGTAATTACAACTAAGAGCAATCAACCATATTACACTTTAAATAATGATGATAATGATTCAATTTCAAATCGGAAATTGGCTGAGAACACTTCTTGGAAAGTTGATATGTATCGGACTAACAAAGAAGGTGTCACACAATATCGTGTCGCAACAGGAGAATGGATTGACGCTGAAGATGTTATCCTTGGTGAACCAAACACTGGTGACGATGATTGGACTTATACTCCAGTAGCTGGTGTTGTTACAACCAAGACAACCCAAGATAATTATGCATTGGACAATCATGAAAACGACCAAATTGGTAATCGTGGTTTAGCTGAAGACACCGCCTGGGTAACCGATTGGTATCGGACAAATCACGAAGGCGTCGAACAATATCGTGTTGCCACCGGTGAATGGGTCAATGCCAACGATGTTATCTTTAAAGATGCTTCTTCAGGTGATTGGACGTACACAAGAATCAACGGAGTTGTTACAACCAAGACAACTCAAGACAATTATGCATTAAACAATCACGAAAATGACCAAATCACTAATCGCGGTCTAGCTAAGAACACGGCTTGGATAACCGATTGGTACCGGACAAATCACGAAGGCGTTGAACAATATCGTGTTGCCACCGGAGAATGGGTCAACGTTAACGATGTTTACTTCAAGCAGACTGGTTCAATCGATGCTTTATCGAATCTGACAAAGGTTGACGGAATCGTTAACTTGGATGCAAGCAGTTCGTATTACAGTCTCTACAATCAAAATGGTCAATTAATTTCAGATTATTCATTAGCCAAGAATACTTCATGGAAGGCAGATTATCGTGCTCAAGACGACGCTGGTAATATTTATTATCACGTTGGCAATAATGAGTGGATCAAAGTTGTTCAGGGAGTTAGCTTTGAATAAGACTAAAATTTAAATAAGAAAATCCACTGGTTCAAGTAATTGAATCGGTGGATTTTTTTGGAATAAGTATGTGTGACACGTATGCTAGCATAACTAACAAGTAATTTTTTAAACTGAGAGGTGAGATTATACTGGATTCATCAAGTCAGTTAGAAGGAAATAATATGAAGAGAGTTTTAGTTTTAGGCGCTAATGGTCAAGTCGCCAGAATCGTGGAGAGCAGGATTTTGCAAGAGCAGGCAGATGTGAAATTAACCTTGTTTTTGCGCAACAGCAGTCGTTTGGATTCACTGAAAAATAATGAGAACGTCACGATTGTCGATGGGGATGTCACTAATTTTAATGACGTCAATTCCGCTATGAAAGGCCAAGATTTAGTTTATATTTCAATGGTCGATCACACTTCTGACAATATTATTACTAATAATGTCGTTAAGGCGATACGGGCAAATAAGGTTTCACGGATTGTAGCAACCAATTTACTTGGTATCTACAATGAAGTACCTGGTGAATTCGGTCGTTGGAATTATAGTATGGTCAAAAGTGGCTTGCCAGCGGCCATTAATGCGGATAAGATTCTGTCAGAATCAGGTTTAACTTATACGACACTTCGCTTCCCCTGGCTAAATGATCGTGATGAGGTTAAGTATTCGATTACTCATAAAGATGAAGAATATGTTGGAGTATCTGGTTCACGTCAAAGTATGGCTGATGTTATCGTTAAAATTATCTCCGATTCAAAATATTTGGCGAACGATTCAGTCGGAATCGCTGATCCCAATACGCAAGGTAAAGATAGACCGGTATATTAATTCAAAAAGGAAATCAGACGTTTTAAATCGTCATGATTTCCTTTTTTATTGTAATTTATTCCAAGTGTTATGAATTTCTTTGATCAAGGGATTCAGTTGTGATTTCTTTTCTTTAAGGTAGGTGACATATAAATCCATTGAAGCATCCTTATCACTGATAGGAACTTTGATCCGATCGTCATTTTCAATTAACGAACGGTCGACTTTAGATATATTGGTAGTGAAATAAGGGAAATTTGAATATTGGGTGATTTCTGAAAAGGCAGCCCTTTGAGCTTGATAAAGAAATTTAGCATCAGGAATCTCTTGTTGGATAATATCTTTCCAAACTCCGATGTCAGTTAAAACGATAAAGCTAAGTCCTTTTAATTGTTTGAAGGTAACTGAATTCAAACTAGCTAACGCCATGAATTTATCCAAATTAACTGATAATTTTTCAGTTCCAATATAAAGTGATTCTACAGCGGGTGTTTGGAACTCTTGGTTGGTGATAATTATGGAATAGTTATTTTCAATCAAGCTTTGTGTCACATTGTCAGTTGAAAAAAGGGTTTTGTCGACTTTAACATTTTTGGCTAAATCTTTCATCGTATCGAATAAAATTAAAGGTCCAGGGACGGCAGAGGCAACTTTAATAACTCGATGTCCCAAATCAAAATTCCTTATATTGTCGTAGAATTGTTGGTTGGCTTTTAATACCCCTTGAGCTTCAGTGGCAGCTAGTTCACCTGTTTTAGTTAAGGATATTCGATTGGGCTGACGATTGAATATTTGTACGCCTAATTCATCCTCCAGCTTTTGCATTCCACGTGTAACAGTCGGTTGAGTTACCATCAGGTGTTCAGCAGTCGCCGCCAGTGTGCCATACTTTTTAAATGCGACTAGTTCTTCAAGCAAATAGTTATCGATCAAAGAAATCACCTCTTAGTATTCGATAAACGCATACTACCATTCCTATTTAGTAATTTTCAAGCAAAGACAATCAGGATAGTATAAACATTGTTAAAGAGAAAAACGGAGGCAAAAATATGCAAACAGTTAAATTAAATAATGGCATCGAAATGCCACAATTAGGATTTGGTGTTTTCCAAGTTACCGATTTGAAACAATGTGAACAAGCAGTAGTTGATGCTATCGATTCAGGCTACAGATTGATCGATACTGCGGCAGCCTATCAAAATGAAGAGGCTGTTGGTCGTGCTATCAAAAAAAGCGGCATTGATAGAAAAGATATTTTTTTAACATCAAAACTTTGGGTCTCAGATGCTAATTATGAACGTGCTAAAAAAGCCATTGATACTTCTCTTGAAAAATTAGATACCGATTATCTTGATTTGTACTTGATGCACCAACCTTATGGGGATGTTGCTGGAGCTTGGCGTGCAATGAGTGAAGCTTATAAAGCTGGTAAAATTCGCGCTATTGGAGTTTCTAACTTTTACGCTGACCAAGTTAAGAACCTTGAATTATCAAATGAAGTTAAACCAGTTCTCAATCAAATTGAGGTCAGTCCTTGGTATCAACAAAATAATGAAGTTAAGTTCAATCAAGGCGAAGATATTCAAGTTGAAGCATGGGCACCATTCGCTGAAGGTAAACATGACATCTTTACTAATGAAACGATTGCTAAAATTGCCAAAAAATATGATAAGTCAAATGGTCAAGTTATCTTAAGATGGTTGTTACAACGCGGCATCGTAGTTATTCCTAAGTCAGTTCACAAGAACCGTATGGAAGAAAACATCAATGTTTTTGATTTTGAATTGTCAGATGACGACATGAAAGTTATGTCCTCATTAGATAAACACGAAAGTCAATTTTTTGATCACCGTGATCCAACAACAATCGAACAAATCTTTGGTTCAAGCTTAGCAAATTTAAAATAATCAATTAGGAGAGTTCAGACTTTGAAAGCAGCAACATTTGTAGAACCAGGAAAAGTAGAAGTCAGAGATTATGATATGCCTAAGATTCAACAACCAACTGATGCAATCATTAAGATTGTTCGTGCCTGTGTCTGTGGATCAGACTTGTGGTGGTACCGTGGAATTTCTAAACGTGAAAAAGGCTCAACTGTTGGTCACGAAGCTATCGGAATCGTTCAAGAAGTTGGAACAGATGTTAAAGACGTTAAAGTTGGCGACTTTGTAATTGCTCCATTTACTCATGGTTGCGGTCACTGTGCTGCTTGTCTAGCTGGTTTTGACGGAGATTGTATGAATAAAGAAGCTGGTGGCAACGGTGGTTATCAAGGTGAATACTTGAGATTCATCAATGCCAACTGGGCTCTAGTTAAGATTCCTGGTCAACCAGAAGATTATTCAGATGAGATGCTCAACAATTTCTTAGCTTTGGCTGATGTTATGGCTACTGGTTACCATGCTGCAGCTAGTGCTGAAGTTAAAGATGGCGATACAGTTGTTGTCATGGGTGATGGTGCTGTTGGACTATCTGGCGTTATTTCTGCTAAATTACGTGGTGCAAAACGTATCATTGCGATGAGTCGTCATGAAGATAGACAAAAATTGGCTAAAGAATTTGGAGCAACTGACATTATCCCTGAACGTGGCGATGAGGCAGTTGAAAAAGTTATGAAGTTAACAGATGGCAATGGTGCTGATGCGGTTCTTGAATGTGTCTGGACTGAACAATCAGTCGATACGTCTGTTAAAGTCGGCCGTCCTGGTGCCATCGTTGGTCGTGTCGGCGTTCCTCAAAAACCAGAAATGAATACTAATAATTTGTTCTGGAAGAATATTGGACTTCGTGGTGGAATTGCTTCAGTTACAACCGATGATAAGAATATTTTGTTAGATGTTGTTTTGAGTGGCAAAATTAACCCTGGAAAAGTCTTCACTAAGAGATTTACGCTTGATCAAATTCAAGATGCTTATGAAGCTATGGATAAGCGGACAGCTATCAAATCATTGATTATTGTCAGTGATAAGTAAATTTTAGAAAATAAGATAGAAAAAGAACACTTTATGAATTCACGCGAAATTTATGGAGTGTTCTTTTTAATAGTAGTCTGTAAATCATCTAAAAATAATTTTCCAACATTAGGCAAATGACGGTCTTTACTCCAAATAAGCGTGTTAGGGTCAGTCAATTCTGGTTCCAAGGGTCGAAAAACTAAGCCCGTATTGGAAGGCGAATCAATCAAATCATCATAAGTCAAAGCCATGCAAGCGCCAGTTTTGACCAAGAGGGCAGCGTTAAATATCAGATTATAACTGCCGACAAAATTGAATTGTTCATACAATCCATTGCTCCATTGATTGAGCAATTGGTGTTCTTTAGCTTGGCGTGACGTTATCAAAGTTCTCCCCAATAAGTCGCTAGGTTGAATGCTTTTTTGATGAGCCAGCTGTTCATCTTCACGCATGATTACACCCCAACGGTTTTTAGCAGGTAAGACTAAAGTATTGTAATTGCTTAAATCGCGATGTCCCATGATAACGCCAAATTCCAAGACGCCACTGTCTAGTTCAGAGAGGATTTCCTCGCCGTCACCACTGTGGAGATTGATATGAACCTCGGGATACTTGTGTAAAATATTTTTAACAGCTTCCATAACATACTTGATGGCGATACTTTCGCCCGCACCAATATCTAAGGTTCCACTAACTACGTCTTGTTTTTGCAAGTTGTAGGTCGTTTTGTTGACTAAACCAATGATTTCTTCAGCTCGTTCTAACAAATAATATCCCTCTTGAGTCAGTTGAATGTGGCGATGCTTACGTTCAAACAGCTTGATTCCTAATTCGGCCTCGAGTTCTGAGATTTGTTTGGAAAGTGCCGGTTGTGAAACGTGCAACATCCGTGCAGCTTTTGACATGTTTTGTTCACGTGCGATAGTAACGAAATAACGAAGAACTCTGATATCCATAGGTTTGCCTCGATTGATAATTAAAAGTTATAGTAATTGATTATTAATAAGTATTTAACATTATATTAGTCAGTTTGTATACTTGAGTCAATCAGTTAGGAAACGAGGTGAACTGATGACTAAAAAAATGAATTTAGGAACAGAAGCTTATGATCAAGTTGAAAAAATCAACCAGATCAATCAAAAGCTAGTTCAAGAATTAAATACCGGTGCTCACGAACCAAACGAGATTCGTCAGGCCGTTGAAAAGATAACGAATGAAAAAATTGATTCAACAACGGAAATTCGTTTGCCATTTCGGACCGATTTTGGTCGAAATTTACATATTGGTAAAAAAGTTTATATCAGCAGTTGTTCAATGTTCGTTGATCTAGGTGGAATTTACATTGGCGATAAAGTTTTGATTGGACCTAATGCCACGATTGCTTCCGTCAATCACCAAGTTCAACCTAGCAAACGTCGGCATTTGGAACTGAAACCAGTTTATATTCACGACAATGCTTGGCTAGGCGCTAACGTTACGATTACACCGGGGACGGTCATTGGTGAAAATGCTGTTGTCGCAGCCGGTGCTGTGGTAACACGCAATGTCCCTGCTAACACCATTGTCGGTGGAGTTCCAGCTAGTGTTATCAAAACGATCAAGGAGAAAAACTAAATGAGTGTAAACGACAAAGTAGTGGTAATTATGGGAGCTTCCAGTGGTATCGGAGCCGCAACAGTGCAGCTGATGTGACAAAAGCTGATGAAGTGTAGAATGTTATCGATACGCCCAAGAATATGGCTGTTAATGAAATGGTAATTCGTCCTACGGGACAAGAAGTTTAATAAAATTTATAATGAATATGATTACAAATAATGGAGGGCAATTTATGTCAGTATTTGATGAAACTTACACAATGAACAATGGAATCAAGATTCCTAGATTAGCTTTAGGAGTTTGGGAAATACCTGATGACAAGGTCGCAGATGCAGTTGAAAATGCTGTGGCCATTGGCTATCGTCACATTGATACAGCCCAAGCATATGGTAATGAACGTGGTGTTGGTGAAGGTATTAAAAATACCAATGTTTCACGTGATGAGATTTTTGTTAATTCAAAAGTTGCCGCTGAACTCAAAAATTACGATGACGCTAAGAAATCCATCGATGAAACTTTGAAAAAGATGGACTTAGATTACTTGGATATGATGATTATTCACAATCCCCAACCATGGAACGAAGTTAACCAAGGTAACGACCGTCACTTTGAAGGTAATTTGGAAGCTTGGCGTGCCATGGAAGATGCTGTTAAAGCTGGTAAATTAAAGACTATCGGAGTTTCAAGTTTCCAAAAAGAAGACTTGGACAATTTGATTAAGAACAGCGATACTAAGCCTGCTGTTAACCAAATCCAAATCCACATTGGCGATACGCCACTAGATCTTATCAAGTATTCACAAGATAACGATATCGTGGTCGAAGCCTTCTCACCAATTGCTCACGGTGCTGCTATGAACAATGATGTTATCAAGAAGATGGCTGCTAAGTATAATGTCAGCGTTCCTCAATTGTGCATTCGCTTCGATTGGCAATTGAATGTCGTTGTCTTGCCTAAGACAGCTAACCCCGACCACATGAAGTCAAATGCCGATATCGACTTTGAAATTTCTGATGAAGATATGGCAACTTTGGCTAAACAAGATAAGATGGACTATGGCGATGCCAGTGCTTATCCTGTCTTTGGTGGAAAAATTAAATAGTTTTAGTAAGAGAATAGAAATCACAGCAATGAAAGTAACATTATCATTGCTGTTTTTTTGTCGTTTAAAATCATTATTGTATAATTTGGGAAAGAAAAGTTTTTAGGAGAAAAATGGCTGATACTAGAAAATTAGAAGATATAATTCCAGAATTTCTGGAAAGTTCTGAGTGTAAACAACTTCATGACTATTCTCGAGAAATGATTGTTAGAGGCATCAAGATGATCAGTGCAGTGACAGATAATTCTGATTTTGGCGATTACACTAAATGGGATGAAGAGTTTATCGTCAGTTTGATTATGTCGATGGTCGATGAATTGGATGAAGGCGATGTTAAGTCTTTTAGAATGGTCACAACGATTTACGATATTATTAAAGCTGTTTTGAATTATTTAGCAGCGAATAAAAAAATTTCTGTCTCATCTAAAAAATTAAAACAACTTTTAAATGTCTTGGAAGTAAAAATTGGTCTTAACGGCAAATTCCCAGAAGCACAAATGGCTAAACCAGATCATAATAATCCGAATCTTCCTAGATGGAGTCAACATATTGCTGATAACATTGCTAGTTACGCTGATAAATGGGTCGAAACTTATGTTCAAAGTCCAGAGTGGAAAAAACGTCCAGAAGGTGTGACAGCCGATTTTTTGGATTTGATTATGTCAGCTTTAACAGAATTTGGCTACAATATTTATCGCAAAACTCCTAAGTCTTGGACTAGAAAAGCCGTGACTGAAATTATGCAGATGGAATTTGTTGAGAATTTAGATTTAGCGGAAGATGATTATAAAAAAATAGTTCCGGCACTTTCAGGATTATTCGATTTCGTTGCTCAAAAAGGTTGGCTCAAAGAAAAGAAGGCCGAAAGTTATAAACGATTTTTGATTGCCGGTGAACCTAAGATGCTAGCAGAAGCTGAAAAAGAATTTGAATTAAGAAAAAAAGATAATAATGTTATTTCATTAGACGAAGCTAGAAAAAAGAAGCACTCATAATAATGGGTGCTTCTTTTATTCCTCGAGAAATTGGATTACTGAAGTGGAGAATCGTTTGAAATGTTGGAAAAGACTGCCATGTCCAGCATCGGAATAGATTATTAGAGTACTATTAGGAATTCTTCGATTTAATTCATATGAATTTATGGTCGGAACCATAATGTCATTGGCGCCGTCGACAATTAACGTTGGTTTTGTAATTATTGATAAATCATTGGGTTTGGCTTTAGCCCAAGCATTGATAGCTTTTAACTGTCTCAAATAAACCGCTGGGGTGGCATTTTTATCACGATTGAATTTTCTAGTTTTAATTTGTTTCAAGTAAGTTTTGGTCATCATTTTTTCATTAGGTATCTTAGTGAAAAATAAATATGACCTGATATTGTTTATGTGTGATAACGATTTTAAAAATTTAGGGTTATTAATTTTTTCAGCAATGGAAACACCAACTCCGCCACGAGGACCAGTGCCAGCTAAAATGATTTTTCTGACGATAGTCGAGTCGAGTTCCAATAATTCTTGAACTACCATACCGCCCATGGAAAAGCCGAGGACGTCGATTTGTTTTAAATTCAAAGCTCGAATAAACGTTAAAGCATCGAGTGCCATTTGTCTGATTGAAGTCGGAACTTTGCCACTGGAATTACCAACGCCAGTGTTGTCAAAAATTATCAGGTGTCTTTTTGTAGCAAGACGGTTGATCAAACGGGAATCCCAAGTGTCCAAAGTTCCAGCCATGAAGTTGAAAAAAACTAATGGAATATCTTTATCATTTCCCAATTCTCGATAGGTAAAGGTGATTCCAGATGTGCTGGTAATTGTTTTGTTTGGAGCTGTTAAATAATCTTGTGACATTTTAACCTCCACTTGACGAAATCTTTTAGCTTCATTGTAGTATACGAATGACGAATACTACCATACTCATTTAGTAATTTTTATATATCTAATTTAGTTATATTATTAAGATGTACAAAAAGTGAAAAGGAGAGAAATATGGCAGAGACAAATATTCCAACATTTAAATTAAACGATGGTACTGAAATTCCATCATTCGGTTTTGGAGTTTTCAAGATTCCAGCCGACGGTTCAACTTATAAAGCAGTTGCTGATGCTTTGAAGTTAGGCTACCGTCACATTGATACAGCAGTTGCTTACTTCAACGAGCAAGAAGTTGGTAAGGCTATCAAAGATAGCGGTATTCCTCGTGACCAAATTTGGGTAACTTCTAAGATGTGGTTACAGGACTTCGCCTATGAAGATGCTAAGAAGGCCATCGATACTTCACTTAATAAACTAGGTTTAGATTATATTGACCTTTACTTGATTCACCAACCATATGGCAAAGTTGATGAAGCATGGAAAGCTATGGAAGAAGCTAAAAAGGCCGGCAAGATTCGCTCAATCGGTGTTTCCAATATGACAGTTAAAATCTGGAATGAATTTGTTCCAAAGTTTGCGACAATGCCTAGTGTCAACCAAGTTCAATTCAATCCATATTTCCAACAAAAAGATTTGCGTAAGACTATGGCTAAAGCTCATGTAACACTTGAAGCTTGGGGTCCACTTGGCCAAGGCGATAAGGAATTGTTTAATGAACCAATCCTTAATGATATGGCTAAGAAATACGGCAAGGATGTCGGCCAAATCATCTTGCGCTTCGAACATCAAGAAGGTGTAATCGTCTTCCCTAAGTCAGTTCATGAAGCTCGTATCAAGTCAAATAAGGAAATCTTTGACTTCGAGTTAACATCTGACGAAATGGACGCTATTCGTGCTCTTGACCGTAATGGTAAGGGAATGCACGATCCTGATGCTCCTGGTGTTAAAGATCAATTATTAGGTGCTTTTGACGTTCACGCTAATGATTAATAAATAAGTTTTTAAAATACTGATGGTAATCTATTTTTGATTATCATCAGTATTTTTGTATAATTTATGATTATACTTTTCGATAGTATATAAGTATTAGACATGGATTGATTTTGTCACTAGTATGTAACCAAACAAAACTAGAGGGTGAAATATGAAAGTATTCCAAAGATTATTATTAACTATCATGGCTATTACGTTATTAGCTGGCTGTTCGCAAAATGAAACGGATAATTATAATACGGTTCAAAGCACTAATAAACGGACGAGTAAAGTTACAACAGCTCAAAAAGACAATCAGACTAAAATAACAATATCTATTAATGGAACTAGATTAAAGGCACATTTGAATAATTCTAGTGCTGCAAAAGCCTTTGCCAAAGAGTTGCCCAAAACTTTGAGCTTTAGAGATTACGCCGATATGCCTGAAAAAGTTGCTGACTTGAATCATTCTTTGCCTACTAAAGGAATGCCAAGTGGACATGAAGGAACCAAGGGTACAATTGGTTATTGGTCGCCACAACAAAGAATCGTCTTTTACTGGGGCACAGAAGATTACTATGAAGGAATTCATATTATTGGAAAATTTGATTCCAGCAATTATCGAAATGTGATTAAGAATATGGGAAATAACGTTAATGTTAGGATTAATAAGAATTAGAAAATTTTAGTTTCCATAATAATATTAGACTTTTTATTTTTTAATGATTGAAAAAGCTGGTGATAATAAAATTAAATTATCACCAGCTTTTTTGCGTATTTTTTTATAGCGAAGATCAAAAATATAGTCTAAGTTTGTTAAAAATGATAAAATAAATTTACCTCAAAGGTAAATTTCCAGAGGACGATATGAGAATTACATTTAAAAATAATAAAATTGAACGTGAATGTTTACATAATGATATTGCAATCCGGAAATTTGGATTAGACATGGCAATAAAAATTGAACAAAGAATATCTGAGATTTGGTCCTTTGAAACGGTAGAACAATTAGTTCAATTATCTATTGGCAGATGCCATCCACTGCATGGAAGTAGAAAGGGTCAGTATGCAATGGATTTAATTCAGCCATATCGCCTTATTTTTGTTAAATCAAAACTGGGATTACAAGTAGTTCAAATTATTGAAATAACTGATTATCATTAGCAAGTTGGAGGTAAAATTGATGATTCCACATAGCAATCAAACAATCGCGGTCCCACCAGGGTTCACAATCAAAGAACAATTGAATAATCGTCAGATGTCTCAAAAAGAATTTGCCGTTAGAATGGACATGAGTGAAAAACATATCAGTCACTTAATTACAGGCAAAGTGGAACTAACTTTTGATGTTGCCCAAAGACTTGAGAGTGTTTTGGGTGTACCTGCTAGGATTTGGAGTGAACTTGAGTTACGTTATCAAGAACGTTTAGCCCAAGTGCGACGTGAATTAAGTGATGAAAGTGAAGCTAAACTAGCACAAAAGTTTCCATATAAAGAGATGGCTGAACGGGGATGGGTTGAAAACACCGACGATCAAGCCAGAAGATTGAAAAATCTACGTAGCTTTTTTGAAGTTGCTAATTTAGACGCACTTTACACGTTAGGTACTTTAAAAGCTACTGATGATGAACAAACTTTATTTGATGTTGCTCAAAAACAATTCTTAAAGATTGAACAACGAAAGAATGCTATCACCAATTCGGATTAATTTAGATTTTGAAAATACCATTGTCAAAAGGCAATTCAACAACGACATTGTCAGTTAACGTGAATTCTTTGACGCTTTCGAAGACTTTCTTGAAGTCAGTGGCTTCGTCGTCTTTAAAGAGTTCGATGATTTTCTTCATGATGTCGTCTTTGTCCATTGAAGTGTGGAATTTGTAAAAGTCTAAAACTTTTTGAGTGGAGTTCATGGCTACAAATGTACTGCTGCTATTTTTACTAGTATATAAATAACAAATATTATCCAAATATCCTGTTTCTGCTTTTTTGTATAGTTCTAAACCGTCCAAACCAATATTTGATAATTTAACAAACTTTGTTTGCTTATCCATAAATTTACCTACGTTTTCTATTATTTTGATGTCTCTATTATTTTGGGTGCGTGACAGTTGTTTGTCAAAGATAATTCAATAAATATTTTTTATAGAAACGAATTGTCACTAGATTATTTAAAATGCAAGCGCTTTTTTAAAAATGTAATCAAACTGTAACTTATGAAAATAATTTTAACGTGATATATTTAAACTCTGTCACTAAACATAGGAGGATAAATATGCCACGTAATTTAAAAGAAGAAGTTGTATTCACTGCCATTATGGCCGGATTGATGGTGCTTGTAATGACCGGATATAATGTTGCCATGTCACAAGGACTCGCTGGGGGCTTTGGTGCATTAGTTGTAGCAATTTTAAAGGGTTATCCATTAGGCCTTATAGTTGCTATTATCTTAGATCTATTGATCGTTGGACCAATTGCTAAGGGATTAGCTTTCAAATACATTATCAATGAATATATGAAGAAAAAGACCGTTTTAATCGGTATCACTATTTCAGTTTTGATGGTTCTTGGTATGGTTACTTTGATGTCATTTTTCGGAATCGCTGTTGAAGGCGAATTATCGAACGGTCACATTCTGGCTACTTACGGTCACACTTGGATCTTTAATTTGATTGTTGCATTACCTTTGCAACTATTGATTGTTGGACCAATCGCTCGTGGAGTATTGGGAAAGATGCAACGTGTTTCTGCTAAGAATGAAGAATCAGAAGCTGTTGAAGAAGAAGTTTAATTTAATGGAATAAAAAAGCGCTGATCTCAAATGAGGTCAACGCTATTTTTGTATCTAATTAAAATTTAAGCTCTGTGCCAAGCAGCGTAACCGATAGTTGGGAAGATTCCAATTAAACGGCCGACTTGTTCACGATTGAATTTGAATTCAATAGCAGGCAACAAAGCATTGACAGCATCTTCTGCTTGGTCGCTGATTTCGGTAACACCAACTAAGTGGCCATCTTTATCGTGAATCTGTTTACTCTCGGCAATAGGTTCTTTGTCGACGATGTAGTACCAATAGTTGGCTAAATCATTAGTGCTGATATCGTAGTTCTTTTCTTTTCCTTCATCAACTGACATACCAGCTTGAGCGATTCTTGGGGATGTGAAGACGACTGAAGGGATGACAGGGTATTTGATAGGATCTTTAGTTTGTCCAGAGAATAATGACATCAAATATTTAGATTCGAAGTAGGCAGCTGGAGTGACCTTTGGCAAGTCGTTTGAAACAACATCACCAGCAGCGTAAATATTGTCGATATTAGTTTGCAAATAATCATTGACGAAAACACCAGTCTTGTCGTATTTAACGCCAACATTTTCGAGTCCAAGATTTTCTAAGTTAGGAATCCGGCCAGTTGCATCAAGAATCCAGCCAGTTTCCAAAGTTTTGCCGTCTTGGTAAGTAATGGTGAAATTATCGCCATTCTTGGCAAATTTTTGTACGTCAGCATTTTCAATAAATGTCACGCCACGGCTTTTGAGGTCGTCAACGACTTTTTGAACGTAAGGCTGATAAAATTTTCTTAACACTTTGTTGCTATGCAACATGATAGTGACATCAGCACCGGCCTCGTTAGCCATTGTGGCAAATTCCATTCCAATATAACCAGAACCGATAATCGTCAATTTTTCTGGCAAATCTCTGAGATTTAAGAAGTCTTCGCTATCATGACCGAGTTCTGTGCCCTCGATATCCAAACGGTGAGGTCTTAAACCAGTAGCGATAACGATTTTTTCAGCTGTAACTTCTTTCTTATCGTCAACGACAACCGTGTGATTATCTTTGAATTGAGCGTGACCTTTAATAATTTTGGCACCAGCATTTTCCAGTCGAGCTGTTAAGCCATCTGGCAAAACATCGATGATTTCTTGTTTGTGGTCGATATTTTTAGGCCAGTCAATTGAGATATTTCCTTTGACGATTCCTTGCATCCGTTGTGCTTCACGAGTCATTTTGACTGGTTCGTCTAGGGCAATTTTAGCGTTGCAGCCACGGTTAGGGCAGGTGCCACCTACTAAACCGCTTTCAATAACGCCAACAGAAACGCCAGTTTCAGCTAAAGGCGCAGCACCGTCAAACGTTGCGTGACCAGCTCCAATATATAAGACATCAAAATCAAACTTTTCAGACATCAAAACATCCCTCCAATTACTATCTTATATATTAAATTTAAAACATTTTATATGGCATGACAACGTTTTTGATTACTCAAAATCATTTTGATAATCCTTGATATAAGTTTGAATACTGTGCGGTTTGCGGCCCAAAACTTTTTCGGCAGTCTTGGTAACAGTTTTGGCATTTCCTAATTGCGTAATCAAATAAAGCATCACCATTACGTTGACATAATCCTTTTTTAGACCACGATGAAGCATCGTTTTCCGGAATTTCAATAAACTAGGTTTGCTGTAGGTGACTTTAAAGGGCAAAATTTCGGACATGATCTGAGCAATCTCAGAATAAGTTAAAGCCATGGGACCCGTGATATTGAGCTTTTGACCAAGATATTTTGAATCAAGTAAAGAAATAGCAGCTACTTCACCAATATCGCGGGTGTCGATAAAACTCGTTTTGGCATTTCCAGCCGGAATAAAGAGGTCATGATGTTTTTGAATGTCGAATTGATGGGTCGTATTCAAATTTTGCATAAAAAAGCTGGGTCGAATAAAAGTGTGAGGCAAGTTCAATTCTTCAATCATCTTTTCGATTTTATGGTGTGGCGTCATCGGATTTTTCTCCACGCCAATCAAAGAAACGAAGATGATTTGTTGAATCCTTTGGTTCTTAGCAAATTTCAAAAAAGGCAACATATCAACTTTTGGATTGGCTAACTGCGGTGGACGAACGAAAAAAACTTTGGACACGCCCGAAAAACTATCATTAAAGGTATTTGGGTCTAAAAAATCAAAGTGCTTTACTTCAAGATTGCGGTAATTATTAAAAGTCGCTTGAGTTTTAGTTACATTATGAGCCCCAACGACTAAGTTAACGTCTGAATTTTGATTGAGATATTGAACTAAAGGAAAGCCAATATTTCCCGTGGCACCGATGATTAAGAATTTTTCCATTTTAAAAATCTCCATTTATTTTTTTGAGAGTCGATTGTAATTGTTGCTGTTCAGTGGCAGTTAACGTTTCGAGGTGCTTTTGTAGGACTTGATCACTAATTTTTTGTCCTAGCTTTAAAGCAGTTTGCCCATTTTCAGTCAAGGTCAGTAATTGCGAACGTTTATCAGCGGGATTGGGAACTTTTTGAATCAATTCCTTAACCACCAAGCGTTTACTGATACCTGAGATGGTAGGTTTATCCATATCCAAATTTTTAGAAATTAAATTAGCGGTGTTTTGCGTAGTTTTAGTTAACAAAGATATTTGTTCCAAGACAGCCCACTGTTGAATCGTTAAATCTGATTTTATTAGTGCTTGATTGAGTTCGTAGCGCAAGTCTTTTGCAACCTGCATTAAAAGATAGCCGGTGTTCAAAATTGATGCCTCCTATTTAGTTAGTACACTAACTAAATAAATGGAATTTGTCAACAAACTTCTTCTTTTTCCCGACGACAGATTAGTATTAGAATAATCATAATCAAAAAATTGAAATAAAGAGGTTAAAAAATGGATGTTGAAATTAAACGTGATGGATTGACTTTAAGAGGGACGTTAGAAAAACCAGCAAAAGATGAGTTTAATTTGGTAGTTTTGATGCATGGTTTCACTTCTAATCGAGGCGTGACACCAGATCAGCTGTTGTACCAACTGGCAAAAACTTTTGAGGATAAAGGTTTGGCAACATTGAGATTTGATTTCAATGGCCACGGACAAAGCGATGGCAAATTCGAAAATATGACGGTACTCAATGAAATCGCTGATGGCAAGGCAATTTTAGATTATGCCAGAAGTATCAAGGGCGTTAAAAAGCTCTATCTTTTGGGACATTCTCAAGGTGGCGTGGTCGCTAGCATGATTGCCGGTTATTATCACGATAAGGTCGATAAATTAGCCTTGTTGGCTCCAGCTGCTACTTTAAAAGATGATGCCTTAAAGGGTGATACTCAAGGTTACACTTATGACCCCAACAATATTCCTGATACTTTGCCAATCAAGAAGGGATTAACTTTAGGAGGCTTTTACTTGCGGACAGCGCAAACTTTGCCAATTTATGAAGTCGCTAGTCAATACAGCGGTCCAGTTTGTTTGATTCACGGCTTGAAGGATACAGTGGTGAACAATATTGCATCAAAACGTTACAAGAAGAGCCTTCCTCAAAGTGATTTGCACTTATTGGATGATGCTGATCACGGGTTTACTTTGGGCAATTCCCGTCAAGAAGCTTTGAAGATTGCGAGCGATTTCATGTTGAGTTAAGGGCATATTCTTTGAGTTTTTCCAAGATAAATATAAACTTGAGTAAGCGGTATATTTATATTTCTATACCTGAATCTTGATTTATGAGTTTTCACATTGGAGGGCTTAATTTATGTACAAAGATTTAGAGAACAAGGTGGCAGTTGTCACTGGCGGTTCTAAAGGTATCGGAACTGCTATATCCGAGCGTTTCGGCAAGGAACATATGTCGGTCGTTGTTAATTATCATAGCGATGAAGATGGAGCTAAGAAAGCTGCTGAAATC
This sequence comes from Companilactobacillus halodurans, assembly GCF_009600995.1. NCBI lineage: Bacteria > Bacillati > Bacillota > Bacilli > Lactobacillales > Lactobacillaceae > Companilactobacillus > Companilactobacillus halodurans. The sequence goes on from NZ_VDFO01000018.1 coordinate 48,372, forward strand.
GTTGAAAAAAACGGTGGCAAGGCAGTTACTATCCAAGCTAACGTTTCAACTGAAGAAGGCAATCAAGCTTTGATCGATGCGGCTGTCGACAATTTCGGCGACCTCGATGTCTGGGTCAATAATGCTGGCATGGAGATCAAGTCGCCAACTCATGAATTGTCGCTTGATGATTGGCAAAAAGTTATTTCAGTCGATCAGACAGGTGTCTTCTTAGGTTGCAAGACAGCGATAGCTTACTTTGAAAAACACAATAAACAAGGCAATATCATCAATATGTCATCAGTTCATGAACAAATTCCTTGGCCTACCTTTGCCAGTTATACAACTGCTAAAGGTGGCGTGAAAATGTTTACTAAGACCATTGCCATGGAATATGCCAAAGATGGTATTAGAGTTAATGGAATTGGACCAGGAGCCATCAATACGCCAATCAATGCTAAAAAGTTTGCGGACAAAGAACAATATGATCAGACAGTTTCAATGGTGCCAATGAATCGAATCGGTAAACCAGAAGAAGTTGCGGCCGGTGCTGCTTGGCTAGCATCTTCTGAATCTAGTTATGTTACAGGTATCACTTTATTCATCGATGGCGGGATGACCTTGTATCCTGCCTTTAAAGATGGACAAGGTTAAAATTAAAATTTAAATAGTTAGTTAAAAACGATCATTGCGTGTTTGCAGCTGCGGATATGTGGTAATCGTTTTTATTTTTAATGAGAAGCTAATTATAAAAACTTCAGTAATTAAAGTATTACCCAGTAAATACTTAATTTTTTGTCTGGAGCAAAAAGCAACTATGGTTTAACCTTACTTAGTCGCTTAAAAGAGAGGGTGGAAGAAATTGATTACTTATAAAGACGTTGGCATGAAGTACGGGGACAATGTCGTCTTGGACAAAATTAATTTAGAGATTCATGACAATGAACTCTTCGTCTTAGTCGGTCCCAGTGGTAGTGGAAAAACGACTTTGCTGAGAATGTTGAACCAATTGACCGTGCCAACAAGTGGCAATGTTTATTTGGATGACAAACGAATCAAAGATCATGATGTCCAAAAATTACGCTTGAGCATGGGCTATGTTTTGCAAGACAGCAGTTTGTTTCCTAATTTAAACGTTGAAGATAATATTGCCATTCAATTAGAGCAAAAAGGCGTTAGCAAAAAAGAACGCCATCAAAGAGCAGCTGAACTGCTTGAATCGGTTGAACTGGATCCTAAAGAATACGCTAAAAGAATGCCTAATGAATTATCCGGTGGACAGCAGCAACGTGTATCCATCGTACGAGCTTTAGCCACAAGACCTAAAACAGTTTTAATGGATGAATCATTCAGTGCTCTTGATCCAGTTTTGCGTAATAAATCTCAAGAACTGGTTTTGAAATTGCATCAACAATTCCATACTACAATCGTTTTTGTGACTCACGATATGCAAGAGGCTTTGAAGATGGGACAGCGTATCGCCGTTTTGAATCATGGCTTAGTACAACAAGTTGGAACTCCTAACGAGATTATGCAACATCCAGCTAACAAGTTCGTTAAGAGTTTCTTTGGTGCGGGAACTCCACACTGGTGGAATCTCAACTTCTTGATAGATTCAGGACTACTATCAAAAATCGATTATCAAGACAGTCTGCCAGAAATTTCCGAATTCAGTGAGTTGATTCAAAAGCTGCAAACGACACCTAAATTTGCTTTCCAATATCAACAAAAGGGTTATGAAATTTCTAATCAGCAATTATTAAAATATTTCGAGATTGAGGGGGAGTAAATTATGGGGATGTTAATGCAAACGATTGCCAGTCAACACTCAGAAATTTTGAAATCTCTCTATCAACATATCGGTATTTCGTTTATTTCGTTATTGATTGCGATGGTAATTGCGATTCCGTTAGCAATCGTTTTGAGAAATCACCGCCGAACTGGTGAAGTGATGCTACAAGTAACGGGAATTATTCAAACGATTCCTAGTTTGGCTCTATTAGGACTTTTGATTCCCTTAGTTGGTATCGGAACAGTGCCTGCAGTCATCACTTTGACTCTTTACGGAATTATGCCACTGTATCAAAATACTTATTCCGGTTTGACTAATATTGATCCTAATCTTGAAGAAGCAGCGGTCGCTTTTGGTTTGTCAAAGTGGAAGAGATTGCAGCGACTAGAATTTCCACTAGCTTTACCGATGATTATTTCTGGTATCAGAATTTCGTTAGTTATGATTATTGGTACAGCCACATTAGCTGCCTTTATCGGTGCTGGTGGTCTAGGTAATTACATCATGTTAGGTATTCAACAGAACAATAATTCTTACTTAGTTATTGGTGGTGTCTTATCAGCTATCTTGGCCTTTGTCTTCAGTGCTTTACTGAAGTTCATCGGTGCCAAGACTAAGCGGATTTATTATAGTGGTCTTGTCGTTTTACTATTGTTGTTAGGCTTTGGTGGTGCCAAGGTCTATCAAGCTGCTCAACCAGAAACAGTTTCACTAACGATTGCTGGTAAATTGGGTAGTGAACCAGAGATTTTAATGAATATGTATAAGGATTTAATCAAAGAAGATAATCCTAACGCTGAAATTAAGCTCAAACCTAATTTTGGTGGGACGAGTTTCCTATTTAAAGCTTTGCAACGGGACCAAATTGATATTTATCCAGAATTTACCGGAACGATTTTGGAGTCGTTGGTTAAATATGATAAGAAGACGCCAAAGAATGCCACGAAACTTTACCATGTCGCTGAAAATCAAATTTCAAAGCAACATGGTTTGAAATACTTAACGCCAATGAAGTATGAAAATGGTTATGATTTGGCTGTTACAAAAGCATTCTCTAAGAAATATCACGTTACTAAATTAAGTGATTTGGAGAGCGTCAATGATAAAGTTCATGCTGCTTTTGACCCTGATTTCTCTAATCAACAAGATGGTTATTTAGGTTTGAAGAAGAAGTATAACTTGGACTTTGCTAAGATTTCGACAATGGAGCCAACTTTGCGCTACAAGGCAATTGCTGACGGACGGGTCAACTTGGTCGATGGTTATACGACTGATCCACAAGTTCAACAATATCATTTGGTAGTCTTAAAAGATGACCAGCATTTCTTCCCACCTTATCAAGGTGCACCTTTGATGAAGGAATCCTTTGCCAAGAAGCATCCTGAAATCGTTAAGAGTTTGAACAAGTTGTCGAATAAGATTTCGACTGAAGATATGCAAAAGATGAATTATCAAGTTACAGTTAAACACAAAAAAGCAAGCGTGATTGCTCATCAATATCTAGAACAACACAACTTGCTAAAATAAATTAAGATTAATTATCTGATTTCAAAATGTCAGCGACTGGTTTACGGGATGATTCAAAGCTATTGATAGTTTGGTCACTCGCATATCCTAAGGCAACACCGACGACGAGCGTTTCATCATCTGGAATGGAAATTTCTTTTCTGACTACATCAGGGAAACGCACGCTGGTGTAATTAGGAATCGTATCAAGGCCTTCATTTTTAGCAGCTAACATCAAAGTTTGGCTGAATAATCCGGCGTCAAAAATCGACCATTGCGATGAATTTTTGGGGATGGTGATGAAAAGAATAACGGGTGCATGATAAAGATTGACGCTTGCACCAGTCATTTGAGTGTGTGCTTGATCGAAGTCATCAAAGTGATGGACGATTTCGTGTCTCCATTGCTGCATATTTTCTTGAGTGCGTTCATTCCAATCTTCACGGTGCATAACTGGAAGGTCAGGCTGTGATTTGATCTTTGCTTGATCATTTTTTTGATAAGCTGTTCTGATGTTGTCTAAAGCCTTGCCTTTTGCAACATAAACTTTAGTAGGTTGAGAATCGACCCAAGAAGGTGACTTTTGAGCAATCTCGACAATTTTACGAATGATGTCAGGATCGACTTTCTTGTCACTGTAATTACGAATTGAGTGTCTTTGATTAACAGTATCTTCAAATTCCATTTTTTGAACTCCTTTTGATAATTAGTACTATCTATCTTAACGAAAAATTGATATTAATGTTTATAATTCAACTTATATATTAAGAGAGTGGGGTTAGTGCTGGATGTCGTCGTCCGTTCTGCTTTGTGGATGCTGGAACGTACTGGACGCAACTTTAAGCCAATTCCAGAACCGGGAATTGTCTTAAAGATTGGTCTTTCATTAAGCGATAAATCGCTAAATGAAATTTCAGTACTGAGCATCCACAAAGCTGCCACTCCCGACTGGATAACGTCATTTATTATTTATTTAAAATGATTTCAGATAAAAATAGCCTCTCTTTAGATAATAGTTTATCGACTATATCTAAAGAGAGGCTATTTGCTTCTTATATAAAAAATAAAACCATTATTTAGTCCGGAATAGCAAAGAAAATTGGCTGTTCGTCAAATTAAGTTGATGGCAGTTTACATAAGCAGTTAGATCATAATTGGTCTAGCTGTTTTTTATTTGGCTGACGAGCTTGCTCGGAGCCAAAAAATTTGAAGATTGATACGC
>NZ_VDFO01000019.1:0-52763 GCF_009600995.1 Companilactobacillus halodurans
ATATGTATATTACTATAACAACAAAAGGATAAGGACAAAATTGGCCGGAAAGACACCGGTAGAATACCGGAATCTTTCCGACCAACTGATTGCCTAAAATAAACTCCAATTAATGGGGTTCACTTCAGTCTCTTTTCAAATAATATTTTTCTGATTAACTGATTAATTTTCTTTAACTGTCTCTTTAGCTTGTTCTTGCTCATAAGCTTGATATTCTTTAACCGGCATTTCTTTACCAGTAAATAACTTATAAGCTGCAGCTCCTTGCCACAACAACATCCCTTTACCGGGTGCAGTAATACAGCCTAAGGATTCAGCGTCTTTAATCAATTTAGTCTTGAGTGGGTTATAAACAGTATCCGCAACCACTAAATCTGAACGCAAAAACTTTTTATCAACTAAAGACTTGCCATCCATTGGTTTCATCCCAACGACTGTGGCATTGGCTAAAATATCAGCTTGAGAAATTTTTTCTTGTAACTTAGCCTGCTCATCGAGTGGATAAACATTAACTTTGACTTTTGGCGTAGCTTTTTCAATCTTTTCTTTAGTATTGACAGCATTTTGATAAAATTCATCCTGACGACTAAAAATGGCGATTTCTTTAGCGCCATTTAGAGCACATTGAACTTCAATCGCTGTGGCAGCACCACCGGAGCCAATGATAACTAGTTTTTTGCTGGCAATATCGACGCCCTTTTCCTTAAGATTGCGAACAAACCCAATCCCATCAGTGATGTGACCTGTCAATTTTCCATTGTCATTAACGATAACATTGATAGCGCCAATAATTTTAGCAGCTGGCGAAAGGTCATCGACTAAACTTGCAGCAATCGTTTTGCAAGGCATCGTGACATTGCTTCCGCGAACTTTTAATAGCTTTAGGGCATCGATTGCTTGTGGCATCTGATCCTTTTTCACGTCAAAGGCTAAATAGGCATAATCTAAACCTTGTTTTTGGAAGCTAAAATTAAACATTGCTGGTGAACCTGAATGCCCAACTGGTGAACCCAAGAGCGTGAATAAACCGGTCGTTCCGGAAATACGTTTTTCCATAGTGAAACCTCCTCTAAAAACTAATTTTTACTTTTTAGCTGGTTGATGGTGATCAATAGCATATTGACGACGGCCACCTGGCTTTGGAATCATATCAGAAATCATCATGTGAATTCCGCCATCGACCATGATTTCACTGCCGTTAGTGTAATCGGAACGGTCACTAGCCATAAATAAGACAGTATTAGAAATATCGTTTAGATTACCGATTCTCTTGCTGGCAACCAAGCGTTTTCTGCCATCTTCTACCTTAGGATCACTGTAGAAGTTCTCTGACAAAGGTGTCTTAACCAAACATGGAAGAACGCAGTTGCTACGAAGTCCGAACTGTCCCCATTCAGCGGCCATTTGTTTGGACATCATATTTACCGCTGCCTTTGTCGTGCTATAGGCACCACTGTAGGTTTCGGGTGAAAGTGAAGCGGCAGTCGAGATATGGATTAAGGTACCGTGCTTTTGTTTAATCATGACTTTGCCAAATCTTTGCGACATCAAGAAATAACCGGTAATATTAACGTTCAAAGCTTGTTTCCATTCGTCTAAACGTAAGTCTTCCAAAGGTGAAAATCTTAAGATGGCGGCGGTGTTGACCAAGACATCGACTTTGCCAAATTTGGCAACTACCTGTTTAACGGCATCATCAACTTGAGCTTCATTTGTTGTGTCACATTGGATTGCCAAAGTTTCCACATTATATTTTTCTGAAATTTCTTTAGCTAAGGCGTCAGTTTTATCCTTTAACAAATCGACTAAAACGATATTAGCTCCTTGTTGTGCAAAATCGTTAGAAAACTTTGTTCCCATTCCACCGACAGCACCGGTAATAACAACAACTTTTCCATTTAAACCTAACCATGTATCACTCATCTTTATGCCTCCACTTTTTTATTTTCTTGTAAAATTTCAGGCCATGCTTCTTTTAAAACTTTGACCGTATTTTTGTACGTATAATCGGCTACATAATCGATTCCTTTAGCCATATAGTTATCAGAAATCACTTCAACGCCAATGACTTTAGGGTCGACTCCGGCATCTTTAATCATTTTGACGAATCCAACTGTATCCAAATCGCCAGTTCCCGGAGCTAATCTGTCATGCATTGATTCATCCCGCAAAATCGACTGGGCATAAGGTCTTTTATAAGCGTCATCCAATTGAATGGAGATAACTCGTTTAGCTTGCTCTTTGGTCAACTTATCGTAAGGTTGGTTAGCTCTGACCCAGTGCCACATGTCTAAAAGCATGTAAACATTGTCACAATCAGCTTTTTGAATGATAGCCCAAGTCTTGTCTAAATCAGTCAAACCACTGTATGGCATTGGCTCTAAAGCAATAATCAATTTGCCAGCTCTCTTAGCTAATCCTTGAAGCTTTTTAGCTGTATATTCAACTGAATAATTTTCCATCAAACCAGTATTGATATGCTTGACGCCGAACAATTCGCACATGTGAAAGCACATTTGTTCTTTATATTTTTGTTCATATGAACGTGGCTCTTCACACCACTGCACGATGTATTCCACTTCAGTACATCTCAAATTATATTTAGCCAACATATCTAGAATATCTTGGTCAGTTAGTCCTTCATTTAAAGCATCGACGTAAGTTTCAGCTCGTAAACCGATGCCGTCGTAACCCGCAGCACTGGCCGCTTTGCAGCGCTCTTCAAAACTGCACTTATCGCCCAAAGTCCACGAACTCACCGTGATTGGATGTGTCTTTGTCATCATTAATTCCTCCAAAATTCTGGATTATTAATATGCATGTTTTTTAATTCACATATTACTTACAACTCCAATGTAATCGTCTTCTAAAACAGCGTCCAATTACTCTTTGTCACAACCATTCATAGCTAAAAGTTATCGGTTCTGTTATATTTGATTTAAAGAGGTAATCGTTATGAATTTAGATCATTTACGTTATTTTGTAGCCCTCTCACGGACGGAAAATTATACCCAAACGGCTAAAATGTTACACATCACGCAACCTAGTTTGACCAAGGCGATTCATTCGTTGGAAAAGGAACTAGACTTATTGTTGTTTCAAAAAAATGGCCGTCGCGTCGCTTTAACTCCAGCCGGAAAACTCTTTGCCAACAGCGTTTCAGCTTCTTTGATTTCACTGGATAAAAGTATTGCCGAAGCTAAAAGTTTCCACAAGAAAAAAGCCATCATCCGCCTAGCATCTTTACGAACGCTAAGCGTCAAATGGCTTCCAAATATTGCTCAACAATTTTTGAAATCAACGGACAATCATGCCGTCGACTTCCAATTTAATACTGGAACCGGATTGTCCCCCGATATTTTGAATGACTTACGAGCTAAAAAATACGACGTCGCCTTTTGTTCAAAATTAGACGACTATCCCGATTTAGACTTCTTCCCCATTGCTGAACAGACCATGGTCTGCATCACCCCAATCGACCATGCCCTAGCCAATAAATCAAGCGTCAGTCTGATGGAGACCTTGAATTACCCACAAATTACCTTTTCTAAAAGCAGTGGCTTGCATCCCATCATGAATAAACTTTTTAACGACGTCGGAGGACAACCTATCAGCGCTTATTCAGTCGAAGAAGACCAAACTATTGCTGGCTTAGTTGCCAATGGCTTCGGAATCGCCATCGTCCCCAATATGTCAATTCTACAAACCTTGCCGGTTAAAATAATTCCTATTTCTTTTCCCAACTGGCAGCGTATCCTTTATATGGCGACTTTGAAGCAAGAAACACAACCTGATGTGATGAGATTTGTGAACTTTGTTAAATCACAGAGTAAAGAACTTTCGGTAAATAATATTTAGACTAAAACCCGTGGTAATTAAAAATTTGATTACCACGGGTTTTGATTTATATATATATCATTAATTATTTAATAAAATAAAATCATTGCATTAAAAAACATTTGATTTCTTTTTACTACGTGCTATAATTTCTTTTGTAAGCGCTTGTAAGTGTTTATAAGTGACTTAAATTAATTAAAAAACATAAGGATTGTTACCCAAAACTCTTTGGGGCATTACCTTTATCTATTAATCATATTAGGTAAAGTGTGTGCCTTGAAGAGTTTTTTTGTCGTGGAGGAAAAAATGTTTGGATTAAAAAGTAAAAAAAAGCAACTTTTTGAAGTAGTTTCACCAATTAGTGGTGAATGTATACCAATTGATGAGGTTAATGACGAAGTATTTTCAAAAAAAATGGTAGGCGACGGTTTTGCAGTAAAGCCAGATGATTCTTCAAATATTGTAGTATCTCCAGTTTCTGGAAAGATTGTTGCATTGCCTGACAGTAAACATGCCATTGGTATCCAATCAGATATAAACGATATTAATATCCTAGTTCACATTGGACTTAATACAGTAAATTTGCATGGTAAAGGCTTTTCATCAAAGGTCAAGTTAAATCAATCTGTAAAAATCGGACAACCAATTATGGAAATAAATCGAAAAATTCTAAAACAAGCTAATGTTGATATGACCACAATGGTTGTTTTTACAGATGGGTATAATGGTTCCATTGAACTAGGAAGCAAAAAGAACCATTCTATAAAATCTGGACAGCCAGTTTTAAAACAAGCTTAGATTTTATTAATTGAGAGGAAGTGAGGTAATTGAAAGTAGTTAAAAAGATTAACAATAATGTTGCTGTTTGTATTGATAGTAATGGAGAGGAAGTCGTTGCTTTTGGAAACGGAATAGGTTTTGGAAAGATACCATATGAAGTTAAAGATCTTAATAAAATATCAATGACATTTTACAAATTGGATTTTCAATATTATCAACTTTTAAAGGAAATCCCCTCAGATATTTTTGATTTAAGTGAAGATATTTTAAAAGAAGCTGAAAGGGTAATTAATAAACCACTAAATCCTAATATTTTATTTAGTTTGGCTGATCACATCAATTTTGCAATAACAAGACTCAAAAAATATAAAAGCGCACAATTGCCATTTTCATATGATATTGAACATTTATATCCAAAAGAAACTAAAGTGGGCTATTATGCCGTTAATCTAATAAAAAAGAGATTGAACATTAACATGCCAATCTCAGAAGTTACAGCGATTGCCTTACATTTTCTCAATTCTCAATCACCAACTATCAAAAGTGAAAGAAGAAAAAATATTGATGAATTGATAGATTATTCTACAAAAATTCTAGAACAAGAATTTGATATTGACATAAACCGAAAAGAATTTATTTACAACCGTTTTATTATGCATCTTCGTTATTACATCCAACGGGTTAAAAACAATAATCAACTAACTGAACAAAATAATAAAGAACTATTTAATACTATTAAGGAACATGAGCCAAATATTTATTTAGGTGCTAAACGTATTGCAAATTATATTGATAAAGAACTTAAGACTAGTAGTAACGATGATGAACTATTTTACTTAATGATTTATGTCAAAAGAATAGTTAATAAAAAAGATACGTCAGTGAAAGGATGAAATAGTATGTCAAAAAAAGACGAAAAATATAAAAATTTAGCTAATAAAATACTAGATGAAATTGGTGGAAAAGCCAATATTTCATCAGTAACACACTGTATGACTAGATTGCGCTTTAATCTAAAAGATGAAAGTATTCCCAATGATGATAATATTAAAAGCATTAATGGAGTCTTGGGAGTCAATCGTTCTGGTGGTCAATATCAAATTGTTATTGGTCAAACTGTACCCAAAGTTTATGATGCATTGATTGCCATTAGTGGATTAACAAAAAATGCTCCCATTGATGAAAATCTGGATAAAGATTTGACCAAAAAAGAACCATTCTCATGGAAAAAACTTGGGTCAGCTATTTTAAACAAGTTAGCTGGAAGTTTAACTCCTTTGATTCCAATACTTGTTGGAGCTTCCATGTTCAAAATGTTTGTAGCAATTTTTGGACCAACAATGTTAAATTGGCTTTCTACAAGTAGTGATACTTATAAGCTATTTACATTAGTCGGAGATGCAGGATTTTATTTCTTCCCAATTTTCTTGGGATATACAGCTTCAAAACAATTTCATACAAGTCCCATGATTTCAATGCTTTTAGGTGCTATTTTACTGGATCCTAATCTAACTAGCATTGTAAAAGCTGGAAAGGCCTTCAGTGTTTATGGTATTCCTATGAAATTGGTCAGTTACAGTAGTACTGTAATTCCAATAATTCTTGCAGTTTGGGTTATGTCTTATATTGAACCACTAGTCAAAAAAATTGTACCAGATTCCTTATCAGTCGTTTTAACTCCAACAGTCACACTATTAGTAATGCTTCCTATCACATTAACTGTTGTTGGACCTGCTGGTGCTTTCTTAGGACAATACGTTTCAGATGGTATTCTAGCATTCAGTAAATCAGGCGGTATCTGGAGTATCCTAGGTATTGCAATTATTGGTGCCCTTTGGGAACTATTAGTAATGACTGGAATGCACTTGATTTTAATTTCAACTATGATGATGATTTTTGCGACAGCTGGTCATGAAAACTTTATTAGTATCGGTGGATTAGTCGCAAGTATGTCAGTTGCTGGTATGTGTATTGGCACTGCTTTGGCTCTACACAACAGAGATGAAAAAGTTCTCGCTTGGGGATATTTTGTTGCATGCTTTATTGGTGGTGTTACCGAACCAGCTCTTTATGGTTTAGCTATTAGATACAAGCGTCCATTTATCGGAATGATGCTTGGTGGATTTGCAGGTGGATTATATGCTGGTATCGTTCACCTAGATGCTTATTCTCTTGTACCTGTTGCTAATTTTCTCGGCTTAAGTGCATGTATTGGTGGAACAACCGCCAACTTCATAAATGCAATTATTTCCGCTGGAATTACTATTGTGGTTGCTGCAATTGCAACTTATATAATTGGTGTTGAACCTAAAACTGGAAACAGTAAAGAATCAAGTAAAAATCTAAAATTAGTCGAGGCATAATTAAATATGAAAAAAATGATATTACGTGCTGATGATTTGGGATATTCAAAAGCTATCAATCTCGGTATTTCTGAATCTGTTCACAACGGTTTAATAAATAACGTTGGTGTTATGGTAAACATGCCTGAAACAGAAAACGGCTTAAATCTATTAAAAGACACAGATGTTTGTCTAGGACTACATACAGTCATCTGTACTGGTAAACCATTAAGTGACCCTAAATTGATTCCAAGCATCACAAATTTTGATGGAACTTTCGTTCATTCAAAGGTTTATAGATCCGTGAATAAAGATTTTGTAAATTTAGATGAAGTAGTTATGGAAATAGAAGCCCAATATCAAAAATTTGTTCAATTAGTTGGTCGCGATCCAGATTATTTTGAAGGCCATGCGGTTGTTAGTGATAATTTCATTAAGGGATTAAAAATAGTCGCTAAACGTCATAATCTTAATTTCTTAGATTTTGCCCTTGGCCCTGATTCTGATTCAGTCCCCTTCAAAAATATCAGGCTATATAGTTATATGGATAGTATGAATGATAATTACGACCCTTACGATACGTTAAGACGTGCTGCCTTGGCAGAACATGAAGATGGATATTCTATGATGGTCTGTCATCCAGGTTATCTAGATAATGATATTCTTACACATTCAAGTTTAACTATTCCTCGTACTCAAGAAGTCGCTATGCTGACAAATCCTCAAACAAGAAAATGGATAGATCAAAATGATATATCATTAATCAAATACTCAGATATTAAATAATTCCTCTCTTCAAATGATAAGTGTATATATACTTATCATTTGAAGAGTTTTTTTTTACAAAAAAGTCCCATAACCATTGATTAAGATTATGGGACCTGCTATAAATTTTATCTGATTAAATCATTCTTACCTTCATAATCGATGTAATTAAAAACATCCTCCCGACTAAAGATAGGTGAATCATTCATTGAAGCTTGTGCTAAAACGGAATTAGCAATCGCAAATTCCAAGGTATCGTCAAAATCCCACTTTTCAATCAATCCGGTTAGGATTCCACTGGCAAAGGCATCTCCGCTTCCGATTCGATCGAGGATATTCAATTCTTTAGCAGCTGAATGGTAGATTTTATTATCGTGGAACAAGAAACCGGCAAAATACTTCTTGCCTTCGACAAAACTGCGGTTGCTGCCGGCAAAAAAGTTGATTTGATAATCTTGGCAGAATTTACGATATAACTTAGTTTCGTCTTTTTCTTGATAATCCAATAAATCGGTTAAATCTCTTTTACTTCCAAAAATTATATCGATAAATGGTAGAATTTTTTGATAGCGTTTCTTCATCATTAAATGGGTATTGCCCTTATTCAATTGATTGCGATAATTGAAATCAAAACAGACGGCTTTGCCACGTTCGTGCGCCATTTCAGCTAATTTAAAAGCTGCTTCTCTGGTTTGATCCGTTAAACTCAACGAGATTCCACAAATATGGACGATATCTACTCCCGAAAGAGCTTTTTCAAAGTCATAATCTGAAGCTTTCATCTGACTAAAGGAACTAGCTAAACGATCTTGATAGGTCACCCTTTGTGGTCTTGCTCCCTGGCCTAATTCGACGAAGAAGCTACTGATGCTGTTGCCTTGATAAATAACTTTTTTATCGGAGATACCTAATTTTCTAATATCCGCACTGGCTTTTTTCCCGATGGGATTATTTGGTAATACTGTCAAAATCGAAGTGTCATAACCAAAGTGAGCTAAGCTACTCAATAAATTGACGCCAGTTCCGACTGTCGATAAGTGGAGGTCATCGGTTTGTTCAAGCAGCATTTTATCGGCAACTGTAAAACGAAGCAATACTTCACCAAAAGCTAAAATATTCATCCTTGAACCTCTTAAAATTTCTTGATAATTTCGTAGAGTTTAGCAACGTCTTCAGGTTTAGTATCTCCAGTTGCTTTGTCGATAATTGAGCTATAAACGTGAGGGATAATCCTTTTAACACCAGCATCGACGGCGATTTGAACAATTTCTTCAAAGTTCTCTAAATCAATTCCACCGGTTGGCTCCAAGTCAAAATCATTTTCAGCACAAGCTTTAACTACCGCTTTGAATTCTTCTTCATGAGTTAAACCTTTCATAGGAAAGAACTTGATGGAAGATCCGCCCATATCTTTTAATAAGGCGATAACTGTCTCAATTGGAACTTTGGTTGGTTCTTCTTGGCTGCTGAGTGGACCAGTGGCTAAATTGACAAGACCAACTTCTCCAGTAGGTGAAACTAGACCATTGATGATAGTTTCATTCTGTCCTAAAGCTTCTCGACTAGCTCCAACTCCAGTAAACACTTGATTGACGTGTTGTGGTTGAATAGCTTTAGCTACTCGAGTAACCATACCACTTTGCTTAGGGTCGCCTGCCCCGAGTCCAACAGATACAGCATTGTCGATTTCAGCTTGATACTTCTTCATATCCTCAATGGCCGCTTCGTCACTAGGATAATTCTTCGTCAAAACTCCCAAAACGACATGACCTTGTGCAGCCTCGTAACAGTCCTTGGCATTTTGCACTGAATTAGCCAAGACATTCAAACAAATTCCGTTCTCTAAATAATTTGGTCGTAAACTCATCTTAATTTCCTCCAACGATTTCTTTTAATCTTGCAACGATTTGGTCCATTTCGCTTTGGTCGACCGCTCTAATATCGAATTCGATGAATCCTTGGTTGACGCGATATTCACGGGCATAAATGGCAGTTTTGCCATTTCGTAATTGGTCACAAATTTGCTCAGCGGATAACTTGCCAACAGGCTTCACCTCTGCTCGATAGATTTGACGGCCAGCGGCATCTTGAATCACCTTGACTTCAAAGTCAGGAATCTTCTTTAATTCAGCAACAAATGGTTCGAGTCGCTCAATCATCGAGTCGCCAGTTTCTGGTCCATCTTGCAGGTACTTCGTGATAGCGGCTGTTAATCCGATAATATTTTCCTTACCAATTTTCATAGCTCGACCCATACCATGACCTTGCAGTCGAGCCCACTTGATATAGTTGCTCTTGCCAAAAATCACCCCTGAAGCTGGTCCCTCTAAAGCTTTAGCACCACTATAAATTACGACATCAGCCCCGATTTTCAGATACTTTGTTAAATCTTCTTCAGCAGCTGCATCTAAAACTAAAGGTAGGTCGTGACTATGTGCGACTTCAATTGCTTGTGGTATCGAGAGCATACTCTTTTGAACCGTATGGTGGCTCTTGATATAAAGGATGGCAGCCGTTTGGTCAGTGATTTGCATCTCCAAATGTTCTGGTTTACACATATTGGCGTAGCCGGCGGGAACCATTTTGGCTCCGGCTAGTTGCAACATCACGTCAACCGGTGCTCCGTAATCGACATCGTGACCCATTGGTAAAATCACTTCTCGTTTGGTAATGCGACTGGTGTACGGATGGTAGAGATGATACTCGCTGCCTTGTCCAATGATTCCAGCAATTGTTTGTGCGATTCCTGCTGAAGCAGAATTGACGACTAAGGCGTCTTCGCTGCCGACTAAATTGGCTAAATATTTACCCGTTTGTATCAAGAGATCTGACATTTCAAAGAAGTTTTGGTCGCCCAATTTTTGAGCTGCTACTACTTCATCAGGCACTTTGGAAACACCGAGAATCGTCATCTTGCCGTCAGCATTGATGACGTGTTTTAAATTGTACTTTTCATAAAGATCCATGCTTTTCTCCTAACGAATAAATTTTGCCGCCAATAATGCTATACAATGGTCGAATTATTGTATCGGTCTCTTTTGTATAACCATCGGAATCGGTCAACTTTTTTTTGCCATCTTCAACATTGAAAATCGTTACGTCCGCATCAAGTCCTTCAATCAAGCGACCTTTAGTTTTCAAGCCAAAATTCGTAGCCGGTACGCTTGTTATCATTGGTATAATTTCGGTCAAACTAAAACCTAGATAGAGCATCTTTTCGATACAAGTGGCCATGTTATAAACTGGACCTTCTTCACGATTTTTATGGTAGATATCAGTACTGAGGCTTTGGGGATAAAGGTGATTTTCTTTAGCAACTTCAGCTGTGTGGAAATTGAAGCTATCAGTGCCATGGCCAATATCGAAGATGATGCCTTTTTCAACTGCCTTAAAGACGAATTCTTTAATCTTGCCATCAGCATTCAAAATGCCATTTTTCTTACCATTAAAGCAGTGCGTTAAAATATCGCCTTTTTCTAGTAAATCCAAAATCCCTTCAAGTTCAGGTGGATTGGATCCAACATGAACCATCAAGGGCAGTTTTGGCAGTTTAGCTTGAATTTGCTTTGCCAAAATCAGCGGCTTGATTCCGTTATCCACCACGACCGACTTACTGATACGTGCTTTCATCCCAATGATGAAGTCCGGATATTTAAAAACAGCTCCTGCAAAAGGTTCCAGTTGAATCTTGTTCAAATCGCCTAATTCGTTTTGTGCCAAAATTCCGGTTTTAGCAATATTGAGCATGGCATAAACATTCGTTTTTTTCTTGCGTGCAAGTCGATAAAAGTCACCTACATTGTCTGATCCAGTCGAACCTGCATCGATTAATGTCGTGACGCCCGTTTGATAGCCTACCTTATCAGGGTCGTCATAATAAAGCGACAATTTTTCATAACAGTGAACATGGTCATCAATCCAACCCGGACTGATATAAGATTTGTTGTGCAGGTTGATTTCTAAGTCTGCATCGACATTTCGCAATTGGGAAGCAATTTCTTTGATTTTGCCATCTTCCAAAAGGACTTCAAGTGGCTGTCCATCAATATTCTTACCATTTCGAATATATAAACTTCCCAAAAGATCACCTCCTAAAGCGGAATTTTGCCCAAGGACCAAGGTAGTCGAGCAAGAATAATTCCTCAGGTGCAATCGAAGCAACTTTGTTCTTTCGAGGGTCGGTGTGATCTTCCAAAACGACCTGTAACTCATTCTTATACTTACCAAAATTATTATTACCAATGACGATGTCGCCACGCTTGAAATCATGGGTACCCAAACTAACTGAATTGTTGCTATCCTTATACTTCTTACGAACTTCCGTCGATCTGATGACTAAGTCAGTGATGTCGCCACGTCTAACATGTTGATTATCGAGTAAGATTTCTCGTTCAACTTGCGTGATGTCATCAGCTAAATCAACTTTGAAAACTAATTGGTAGCGGTCGAGTTCACCCAATTTTCTGAGTTCAGCTTCTGAAGCATAAGCGTTGCCGATAATTACGCAATCGATCAGACCGGTGCTGAAAAGATGCTTAGCTTGAATCTCAACTGGTAAATCCCGGTGCATCTCTAAGGTTGGCAAGCCATCATTGATGTCCCAAGGTCCAATCGTCCCAGTTTGCGAAGTGATAAAGGCTGCTGTTTCAATCCCATGTTTTTTAAAGCGTGTCGATGAACTGATAAAGAAATCAAGTGGCAAACCAGTCCCTCGTTGAGGATAAAAATTATGGCAACCATAAATGAAAGGTTTGTTAGCGGCGTAGCTCAAAATATTGTTCAAATAGGCAACGTCATTACTCATGTTCAATTCAATATTGAGGTGTTGCGGATTGTAAGAAATCAAAGCTTCTTTTTGTCCATCGAATCCTTGATCCAATCTGATAGCATCGGCACCTAATTCCGAGAAGAAATCTAAATCATCATATGAGATTCCTAATTGGTTGAAGATGTTAGGTGCAATATCCAAGGTCGTTGAAAAGCCGAGATCTTTAGCAAATTTAATCAATTCGCTAAATTTTTTGGCAACTTTTTCTTTGCCTTCAGAAACTTCCAACATACTCATAAAAATACGGGTAAAACCGTAGCGATTGGCCAGCACTAAATATTTTTTGTCTTCATTTAAATCGCTGTGGTCGGGATAAAGTGAAATACCTAAAGTCCTCTTGGTCATATTCTTTTACCTCTTTCCCATTTCTGGAATTCCTTCATGTAGTAATCTGAAATTACGATTGACAGATAGATTGTGCTTAAAATTACGAAAATAACAGCGAAGCGTAAGAAGAAACTAATTGTCGCAAAGCCTAATATGATGAGTGATGAGAATAAAATCAGTTTTCCGGCGGCTAATTTTTTCAAAAACTTCGGTACGAGGCCTTTTTGAACGAGGACTTCGCAGATTAGAAAATAAATTGCAAGTAATAGAAAAATCATCGTCTCACCTCATTATTCTTTTTCTAGTTGTTGTTTTTCGAAGACTTTGAAGAATGGATAGTAGATTGCCAAATCGATGATGAAGTTGACGAAGACTAGAATCATTGCGGGGATGCTCCAGTTCGTGCTGAGGTATGCGGCTAGTGGACTAGGCATTGTGAATGGCAACCGCGCCATCATCATCGGTACGACTCCGGTAACTGTCATGACATAGGACAAGGTTCCGGTCACTAATGGTGCGACGATGAACGGAATGCTCAAAATTGGGTTCATCACGATTGGTGCACCGAAGATGACTGGCTCGTTGATGTTGAAGAGTCCTGGTAGGATTGCTAATTTACCAAGATCCTTTAAGTAAGCCGACTTTGAGAAGAGGAACAAGACAACCAAGGCTAACGTACCACCGGCACCACCAATCCAGAGGAACCACTGTAAGAACTGTTCTGTAAAGATTGTTGAAAGGTGGTTAGCGCTAGTACCTGATGCGAATTCACTCATATTTTGGGCAATCGACATTTCCCAAAATGGTCTGGTAATTGGTGCCATAATGGCAGCACCGTGAATACCTAAAGTCCAAAATCCAGTAATCAAGAAGATAGTTAACAGACCACCGAAGAGACTGTTTCCAACTAAAACTCCTTTTAGTGGCATTAAAATCATACTCAAGAAGTTAGTTAGATTGAAGTTCAAGACGTAACGGATAAACCAGAAGAACAACAAGATAAAGGCAGCTGGAATCAAAGCCACGAACGAATTGGAAACTTCTGGTGGTACTCCATCCGGCATCTTGATAGTGATATTTCTTTCTTTAAAGAAACGATAAATCTCAACTGTCAAAAGGCCTGTAACAATTGAAGCAAATAATGACGAGGCACTTAAATTGGCAATATTGATATAACGACCAGCCTCAAGAACTCCTTTAACGTTTTTTTCAACGTTAATTGGCGTTGCAGCAGAAATCATAAATGCTAAGACAGCTAAAATACCATTAGTTAATTTATCTAATTTATAACTATCGGCCAGTGACGAGGCAATTCCAAAGGTCGCATATAAAGCTAAAATTCCGACAGTGTAGCGGAATGGAATATCCAAAATTTCCTTGTAAGGCAGTAGCCAGCCGGCAACCGTTTTGTTAGGAATATTATTGATAATCGTAAAAAAAGAACCCACGATCGTCAGTGGCAGCGTTGAAATAATTCCTTTCCGAATCGCCATCATATGCCGTTGCGCTCCCATTTTATTGGCAACGGGAAGTATTTTGACGTTTAAAAAATTAACAAAGTTATCCATGTAGTACCCTCCTTTTTTTTCGGAATCATCATAACATTATAATGTTATGATGTAAACGCTTAAATAAAGATTAATTAAATATCATATTCAATTTTGTATGGCATTTTATTACTGTCATAGATAGACTCAGTATACTCAATTAAATTTCCTTTATTATCAAAACCACGACGGATGCGTTTCAAAGCTAGAGCATCTTTCTTATTTAAAATCTTCTTTTCATCATCATCTAGTTGAATAGCACTGAATTCATCGCTAAAATGACTGATTTCTTGACCGTTATCCTTTAAAAACTTGTATAACGATTGATGATTGAGATTTTTAACTTGCGATGTCCCCTCAATTTTTGGCAATAAATGGTTCACGATAATAAAGGGTTCATCATCTAGTGAATAGAGGCGTTTAACAAACACGACTCGAGGACTAGTGAATTCATCTTTTAAAGGCGTTTGTTCAGTCGGTAAAATCTTTGAAGAGAGAATCTCCTTTGTCAACTTGCCCTGTTCGTTGACGATAGCTGAATAAGACTTAGCTTTCGAGAGTTTGTTGAAGAGATTATCGCTGATAACTCGAGTACCGATGCCGCTTTTCTTTCTCAAATAGCCGTCAGCAACTAATTGTTCCACTGCCTTACGAACAGTGATTTTACTGACGTCATACTTTTGTTCCAAATCATTTTCAGTTGGAATCAAACTATCAACTGGATAAGCTCCAGAGAGAATATTCTTCTTAATATCAGCTGCAACCTTTTGATACAAAATTTCTACGACCATAGACACGCTTCTCCAAATATCAATTTTATTTATATATATTATCGCATTACTTATTCTAACAAAATTAGTAGTTTATGAAAGCGAATAACAATTTTATTTTTCACGGCAAAATAAAAAACGCCCTGTTATCAGGACGCTAGCTTAGTAAAATTTGATTAAAATGATTCACGAATAAAAGCCACTTCGCTTAAACTACTTCGTAAATTATCATCATCCAAAGTATTCAAAAGATTGATGAATTGAGAATAATTATAATTTTTAGCTGTAAAACTGTCATAGAGCTTTTGTTTCAAATCAAATTCAATTTTGGCACGTTGAATTCGAAAGCGCATTTCTGAAAAA
Source organism: Companilactobacillus halodurans (assembly GCF_009600995.1). NCBI lineage: Bacteria > Bacillati > Bacillota > Bacilli > Lactobacillales > Lactobacillaceae > Companilactobacillus > Companilactobacillus halodurans. The sequence goes on from NZ_VDFO01000019.1 coordinate 15,560, forward strand.
ATCTGCTCTGGATTATCTTTATAAATAACCTTTTGAATAGTTCTCTTTTCAGGCACGATGTGTTCAGGATCTTCAACGACAATTGACAATTTTTGTTCTTGATCATCCCAAGTAAATTTAGTTCTTGCAATCTTCTTTCCTTGATGCTCAAATAATTCAAACTTGCCATTGGCTCCAGAAAAAATCTCCACTTCTAACTTTTCCGGTAAATCATTGATATTAGCCATTGAATCAGGATTAGTAACAATAATAGCTCCCTTTTTAACGAAAACTGGCATCTTATCAATATCGCGATAATTTTTGATGACCGTAGCCCCGTTATAAGGTAAATGCGTAAAGTAGTCGATCCACTTTCCTTCTGGCAGCCATGTCGTTGCATGGGACATTTGAGTAGTCTTGTCATGAGGTTGCGTGATGGGTGAAACCAGCATTTGCGCACCGAAGAAATATTCATTTTTAATTGCATAGGCATTATCGTTTTTGGGAAAGTCATAATAGAGCGGCTTGACGATGGGGATGCCTGCAACATGTGTCTGATAATTGGCAGAATCTAGATAAGGCACTAACTTAGTCCGCAAACGTAAGAATTTTTCTTGAGATTTTTCGTAATCTAAGCGGTAATTCCATGGTTCTTTACCTGAAAATAGATTATTTGAAGAATGCAAGCGATTGATGGGACTGAAAACGCCCAATTGTAACCATCTAGTGGCTAATTCGCCATCGAAACTGCCATGCATATGACCTCCGATGTCATGACTCCACCAAGTGTAACCAATATTTGCCGCTGTAATTGTAAATTGAGGTTGGAAATTTAAGGATTTCCAAGAAATCACCGTATCGCCAGAAAATCCTAATGGATAACGATGTGAACCAGGTCCGGCGTACCGGCTCAAAATCAGTCCATTGCCGTTAGTTCTGCGATTGTTATCCTGATAGTGGTAATGATTCAACAACCAGAGCGGATCCATCTTGTTTTCTGATTTAGCCAAGCCTTGTTGCCAATCAATCCACCAAAAGTCAACGCCTTGATGTTCCAATTGATGATGTATATCTTCAAAATAAGCTTTTCTAAATTTAGGATTTTCTAAATCAAAGGAAATTGGCTCACCCTTTTTAGGATCCATCCCCATCGTTGCGCAAGCTTTTTGATAATTATCTTCAAAGGCTCTGATACCAGCAGCCGGGTGAACGTTCAAGGTAACTTTTTCACCATTTTCATGAAGCCACTTGAGTAATTTTTCCGGTTCTGGAAATAGTTCTTTGTTCCATGAATAACCAGTCCAACCAGAACCGTATTTTTGAGGAATATCGAACTTATGCCAATCCATATCGAGGACGCAAACATTAATTGGAACATCTTTTTGAGCAAATCTTTCCATTAATTCCTGATAGCTAGTTTGCGTATATTGATAAAAACGGCTCCACCAATTTCCTAAAGCATATCTAGGCAATAATGGCGTTGGTCCTGTCAGTTGATAAAAGTCGCTTAAAGATTTTTGATAGTCTCTGCCATAACAAAACAGATAACCATCGACTGTTTCAGATTCTCTTTTTGTAAATGAGTCAGTCTTTGTTTGATAAATAAAGGATTTCGAATCATCCAAATAACTGTAGCCGTCTTTTGACATGATACCTTTGCCTAAGTCAGTTGCTCCATCGATTTTGTCCAAAGTTCTAATCGTGCCACCTAAGTTTTGGCGATGGCTATCGTTGTCAGCTCCAAAGTACCAACGATTCCCATAAGTTGCATGACCTTTTTTCAAATCGATATAAAGAGATTCAGAATTAAGGCGACCACCATCGTAGTATAAGTGAAACGAGTCTGTCTCGATTTCAATCTCATGTTGGTTGTTATCACGTAAAACTTGAACCTTAGGACTGGCAAAATCTCGATTAACCACTGTCTGGGTAGGTCGATTCTCAAATTGACCACTCATGTCTTCTTCAATTCTCAATAACGAGTCCGTTATAACGGTAAAGCGACAAGTTCTTCCAGCAACTGCTTTCATCAAATCCACTCCAATTTCAACATATTATCCATCTAACTAATTTTTCTTGCAGCAAAAATCGGTTGTTTTTAAAATTATATCTTTAGAATACCACCTCTACTAAATAACTGTAAAAAAGCTTAGAATAGTCTTTGTAAGCGCAATCTTAATTATTGACTTCTCACAGGCAACATTCAATAATAAAATTGTTAATCAAATATTGGAGGTATTTTTATGAAACAACGTTATATTGGTGAAACTAATTGGCAAGCATCAGCAGTTGCGTTAGGAATCATGAGGATGAACAAATTGAATCCTGACCAAGCTGCTAAAGCTATCGACACTGCTTATAACAGTGGCATTAATTATATTGATTCAGCTGATATTTATGGCAATGGCGATTCAGAAAAAATCTTCGGTCAAGCTCTTAAAAAGAGCAGCGTCGACCGTGACGATCTCTTTATTCAATCTAAGGGTGGCATCGTTTCCGGCGAGAGATATGACTTTTCAAAACAACATATCATCGATGCTGTCGATGGTTCTTTGAAACGTTTAGGAATTGATTATCTCGACTCCTTCTTGTTGCACCGTCCCGATCCATTGATGGAACCTGAAGAAGTGGCTGAAGCTTTTGATGAATTGCAAAGAACTGGCAAAGTTCGTCACTTCGGTGTTTCAAACTTTAATCCTCAACAATATTTACTCGTTCAAGAAGCTGTTGACCAAAGACTGATTATCAATCAATTGCAATTTAGCATCATGCACACCGGTATGATTGACTTTGGACTGCATACCAACATGACCGATACTCGCTCGATCAACCATGATGGTGGCATCCTTGAATTTTCCAGACGTCTTGGCGTAACTATTCAAGCTTGGTCACCATTCCAATATGGTAACTTTGCTGGAACCTTCATCGACAACGATAAATTCCCTAAGTTAAATGATGAATTACAAAAATTAGCTGATAAATATAACGCCAGCAAGAATGCGATTGCGACTGCTTGGATTTTGAGACATCCTGCTAATATTCAAGTAATTATTGGAACAATGAATCCTGAACATATTTCTGACAGTGCTCAAGGTGGAGACATCGACCTTACGAAACAAGAATGGTACGACGTTTACTTCGCTGCTGGAAACGACTTACCTTAAAATACGATTTTTATAATAAAAAAGGAGGTTCTCATTGATTTGAGAATCTCCTTTTAATTTCTAAATTTATTTAAAAATATAAACTTTGCTCTCGTAAGGTCTAATTTCCATATTTAAGTCATCATCATAGTTACCAATCAACAACTGGCCCTTTTCTTGACCATAGTCACGAGTCAATTTCTGGTCAGTGAAATTACTGATAACTAAGAGTGTTTGACCGTTATAACGACGTTTGTAACTAAATACCTTTTCATCCTCTGGGTCAAGCAATTCATACTCGCCGTAAACAATCAAATCGCTGTTATGACGTAATTCAATCAATTTCTTATAGTAGCTAAAGACTGAATTTTTGTCTTCAATTTGATCACGAGCGTTGATTTCTTGATAATTAGGATTCAATTCAAACCAAGGTTTGGCGCTAGAAAAACCGGCGTTCTTATTTTCATCCCATTGCATCGGCGTTCTAGCATTATCACGTGACCTAGCAGAGAGATACTTCAACATTGAATCTTTATCGACGATTTTTTCATCCTCAACGAATTCATGATAAGCATTCAAGGATTCCAAATCCTCATATTGTGAAAGTTTCGTATAGTGAACGTTGGTCATTCCCAATTCTTCACCCTCATAGACGTAAGGTGTTCCCTGCATCATATGTAAAGTGGTCCCTAACATTTTCGCAGCTTTTGTCCGATACTTCGGATTATCTGTTGCAAATCTTGAGACAGCCCGAGGTTGGTCGTGGTTATTCCAATACAAACTGTTCCAACCTTTGCCATTGAGCCCGGTCTCCCACTTACTCAAAGAATGCTTTAATTCCGTCAATTTGACTGGAGCATCATACCATTTTCCCAAACGCTTATCGGGATTTCCAGAAAGTCCCACATGATCGAATTGGAAGACCATGTTCAACTCGTGTGAATCCAATCCGGTGTATTTTATTGCATCTTCCGGCGTTGAGTCAGGCATTTCGCCAACTGTCATCACATCATATTTAGATAAAACTTTTTGATTCATTTCTTGGAGAAATTCATTTAAACGGGGACCGTCAGCAACGACTTTACCCACGTCAGCGTATTTCTCATCAGGCAATTTCTTTCCGTCAGGCAAACCTGCAGGTTTAGAGATTAAATTGATAACGTCCATTCGAAATCCGTCGACGCCTTTGTCTAACCAAAACCGCATTACATTCCAAACTTCATCGCGAACTTTAGGATTTTCCCAATTTAAATCGGGTTGACCCTCCGCAAACAGATGCAAATAATATTGGCCTGTTTGTTCATCAAATTTCCAAACTGAACCATTGAAGTAAGAACCCCAATTATTAGGTTCGTGACCATCCACTGGGTCGCGCCAAACGTAATAATCACGATAAGGATTATCTTTTGACTTGCGACTTTCTTGGAACCACTTGTTCTGATCAGACGTATGGTTGACCACTAGATCCATCATAATTTTCAATCCTAAAACATGTGCTTTTTGAAGCATTGTTTCAAAATCATCCATCGTTCCATAGGTTGGCTGGATGCTGCGATAATCGCTAATATCATAGCCATTATCTTTATCAGGAGACTTGTAGATTGGATTTAACCAAATTACGTCCGCTCCTAAGTCCTTGATATAAGGCAACCGACTCGTCAAACCTGGTAAATCGCCGATACCATCGCCATTGCTATCTTGGTAGCTTCTTGGATAAACTTGATAAACTACTGATTTTTTCCACCAATTATTCTCTGTCATACTTTGCCCTCTTCCTAGAATTATTAACTCTATTCTAGGTTTGATTACAATTTGTGACAACGGTTTCAGAGAGCTATTTTTCAGTTTTTTTAACTTTGTTATTAGCTTTTCGATAAACCAAATAAGATGTAATCGGCACTGTCAAAATAACGCCAATCGTACAAATCAAAGTCGTTAAAATCTGCGCCACAATCAATTTATCATTCAAGATTTCTGAAAATTTGTATCCCAATGAATGAATCAAGAAAAACAATGGAAAAGTTGAAGAAAAGAAATTGAAGAGCAAAGTATTAGTCTGCGTATTGAGAATTTTATTGCCAACTGAAAAGCCATCGTTAAATATTTCTCTTGGCGTTAAAGTTGGCTTGTTATCAACGATTTCATTCAAGCCACTCGTTATCGCCACACTGGTTTCAGAAATAACTCCTAAACTATTGATAACGATGATTGAAATTGCTAATTCGGGAAATGAAATTCCTGCGGCTAGAGAAAAGGCTTCAAGTTCATCTTGATTTTCAGCCCCCATCCCTTGAGCATTAACCCAGGTTTCTAGGGGAATCGTAATCAATAAAATAATAACTACAATTATCAATGACGTCTTAAAAGCTGTATTGGCTGTTTGCGGATTGTCGACATTCATAAAAATTGCGACTACCAAAATTATTAACGCAACGATACCAGTCGTAATTAAAATATTGAAGCCATCTGCAATCAAAATTAACAAAGCTAAAATTGAAATAACATTGATGCCAAGTCCGAATAATAAAGTAAATCCTCTAGTTCCACTGACTAATAATAGTAGAACAACGAAAGTTAAAAATAGATATAGCATTAATTCAACCTCCTTGTAATTACTTTACTAGCAATAAAACTAGTGACCGGCACTGTCAAAACGATACCGATAGCACTGATCAACAGCTGTGTGACGCCTAAACTCAAGGTCATGTTCAACGTGTAGCCGACGGAATTGCCATTGCTCAAATAAAGTAAGACAACATTCAAACTCTCCGCAATCACAATAAATAACAAGATATTGATTAAAGGTCCAATCAATTCCCGACCGATATTGATACCAGATTTAAAGAGCGTCTTATCAGTTACATCGCTCAATTCCTTTTTCATTTGAATCAAAGATGAAGAAATATCCATCGTCTCATCAAGAATAACACCTAAAACACTAAAAATGACTTGCGACAAGAAGACGCTCAGATATGGCTGCAGTTCATAATCGTTAAGTTCCAAGTGAATCCCACTGTAGCCTGTCATTCCAAGAATAAAAGTACTCAATAACATTGCGGCCGTCGTAGCAACCACCGTACTCGAAAAAGCCATTAAAGCTGAATAAGTCGGCCCTAAAATAACTAATAACGCCGTTGCAGAAATTAATAACGCCGTTATGATAGTCATCAAAAGTAACGCGTTGTTGTGTGTTTTAATAATCGACTGCATATAGCCATAGAAAATAACGATGTTAATCAAAACACTGATAAATAATTTTTTCCGGTCGAATTTCATACAGAACAATAGGAAAATGACTAGTCCGAAAGTAAAGACCAGACTCGTGTCACGCTTGATATTTTGAGGTGAATACGAGTGTCCGCTATGTGCTAGGATAACTTGCTGTCCAGTTTTATACTTTGTATCAGTCAACTGCGACTTGTAGTAAGTATTGTGAAACGAAATCGTTTTGCCTTTATTTTTACTATTTAATAATTTACCACTGACACGTTGCGTGATTTGCGTATCGGTGTTTTTGTACTGATCCTTAGAAGTATTTTTACTAAGATTCTTAACATTTGTCACTCTTACCACAGGGTCGTGGTACAAGAAACTGTCAAAATACGTTAAGGCTGTGGCAAAAATCACCATCAACCCCACGATTAACAATAATCGTATATTTTTTCTCATAAAATAAATTTCCTCGCAATTCTGCCAATGTCTACATTATATGTTTTTTCAGAAAATAATTAATAGGCAAAGTATTATAAATTTGTGGTTGACAAGAGTTAGTTATTGAAATATATTTGAGTCATCAATTTGTTAGGAGAAAACATTATGAAAAATACATACTCTCTAATAAATATTCGTTGGCAAAGCCGATAACTCAGATTGATCCGATATGGATTCAATCTGGAGTGGATTGTATCCGTGTCGGCTTATTAAACTATGATAATTTTAGAGCCCACATGGAATTTTTATACAAAATAACCATGTGGGTATTTTATTTTCTAAGGACAATCCCACAAAAATTCTGGGATTGTCCTTTTAATTTGGGGGAATATAACGATGAAACATACGAGAAGACTTTATTTTACGCTAGCTGCACTAGCAATGTTCTTAATTTTTGCATACTTCTACACAGGAAGAGCTGATGGACAAAAGCAAAATGCCATCCCGAAAGTTGGTATCTTGCAGTTAATGTCGCATCCAGCTTTGGATCAAATCAATAAGGGGATTAACGATACACTCAAGAAAAATGGTTACGTTGATGGCAAGAATGTCAAAATTGAATTCCAAAATGCTCAAAACGACCAAAGTAATTTACGAACGATCAGTAAACAATTCGTTCAAGACAACGTGGATGTAGCAGTCGGTATCGCTACTCCATCAGTTCAATCATTGAAAAACGCTACTAACAAAATTCCCATCGTTATGGGAGCTGTCACTGATCCTGAGGGCGCGGGAATCATTAAAAACAATAAAAAGCCAGGTGGAAATATTACCGGTGTTTCCGACCAAGCTCCACTAAAAGCTCAATTAGATTTAATGAAAAAGGTCATCCCTAATTTGAAAACGATTGGAATTATTTACACTTCTAGCGATGCCTCAGCCACTAGCCAAATGAAAAAAATGCAAAAATTGGCTAAAAAAGAAGGCATTACCGTTAAGGTCTCAAGTATCAATTCTGTCAACGATATTCAACAGGTCGGAACGGCTTTGGCTGAAAGTGTTCAAACGATTTACGTTCCAACTGACAATACCGTAGCTTCTGGTATGAAACTCCTATCTTCAATTGCTCAAAAACAAAACATCGCTGTCTTCCCTGCAGCAACTACCATGGTTAAAGATGGTGGTTTAGCTACTGTCGGTCTTAGCCAATATGAACTCGGTGAAAAAACTGGCGAACACGTCGTCAATATCTTAAAGGGTAAAGAGAAGACCGCTACGACACCAGTTACCTTCATGGAAAAAGGACACTTGATGTTAAACGAAAAAATGGCTAAGAAGCTCAATATTACTTTCTCAGATTCACTTATTAAGGAAGCTAAAAAGAAAGGACAGATTATCAAATGAATTTAATTGTCTCTACTATAAGTCAAGGTTTTATCTGGTCGATTATGGCTATCGGGCTCTTTATCACTTTTAGGATTCAGGACTTCCCTGATATGACGGTTGAAGGCAGTTTCCCACTCGGCGCTGTCACTGCTATCAGTTTGATTCAAAGTGGTCATTCGACGATTTACGCGCTTTTCATTGCTTTTATTTTCGGATGTTTGGCCGGATTTGCGACCGCATTTCTTTACGCTAAATTAAACGTTCCGATTCTTTTAGCCGGTATCTTAACGATGACCGCTCTTTACTCTATTAACTTACGTATATTGGGTAAAGCTAATATGTCATTGACTAAATCAACTAACATTTTCAATCAATTCGGATTGGATAAGTTGCCTACTAATTTCAATGGCATCGTCTTAGGAATCGTTGTGATTGCTTTGATTATTTTCCTACTGATCATCTTCTTGAATACTGAAAAAGGGCAAGCCTTGATTGCTACAGGTGATAACGAAACTATGGCCGCTTCCCTTGGTATCAACACAACTGTGATGAAATTCATCGGCTTGATGGTCTCAAACGGAATCGTTGCTATCACTGGTGGTCTGATTGCCCAACAAAATGGTTTTGCGGACGTCAACATGGGTATCGGCGTCATCGTTATCGGCCTTTCTGCTATCATCATCGGTGAAGTCATCTATCCAGATGTTCCCTTAAGTATTCGCCTTATCACCATTGTCATAGGTAGTATCTTCTATCGTCTGATTTTGATGGCCATCTTGCAACTAGGCTTCAATACTAACGACTTGAAACTGATTTCAGCTATCATTTTGGCACTGTGCCTAGCCTTGCCAACGATTCGCGAACAATTCTTGAAAACTCTTAGAAATGGGGTTAAAACCAAATGAAACCATTATTAGAAATAAAAGATGCCGTTAAAACAATCTATAACGACGATGACACTTTGAATATTCTCAATAATATCAATTTAACGATTAATCCCAAGGATTTCTTAGTCGTTCTCGGAACTAATGGTGCTGGGAAGTCGACTTTACTGGACGCCATCACCGGTACCAACAAATTAACCTCTGGTAAAATTTTATTGAATGGTGAAGATATTACCTCTGAAAATCTAGCTAAGCGCAGTCGCCACATCAGTCGAGTTTATCAGGACCCAAAATCGGGGACCGCACCACGAATGACCGTTGCGGAAAATCTGCTTTTAGCCAAACGTCGAGGACTTCCTAGACGATTAAGATTACGTAAGTTGAAGGAAAACCTCCCTGAATTCAAAGAGTTAATCTCCAACTTGCCCACCTTGGACAACCGCTTGAATACTTTCACCGAAAAATTATCCGGTGGTCAAAGACAGACTTTGAGCTTTTTAATGGCCATCATCCAACGACCAGAATTGCTTCTACTCGACGAACACACCGCCGCTCTTGATCCACAAACTAGCAAGGATTTAATGGAATTAACTAATCGTATCATCTTAGAAAAAGAACTGACTTGCATGATGATTACCCACGATTTATCAGAAGCTATGAAATACGGCAACCGTTTAATCGTTTTGAAAAAAGGTGAAATCATCCTCGATTTGAATCAAGAAGAAAAAGATAAGTTAACTGAAGCTGACTTATTGCAATACTTCTAAAAATAATACTTATAAAAGTCATAAAAAAAGGCCAATCCATAACGGATTAGCCTTTTTGCGTGATTTCAAAACTTTTATGATTTTAAAAAATTATTTAACGTCGCTAGCTCTTAACCATTCGTTAGTTGCTACATGATACATCTTGATACCATTGATTGTTGCTGTTCTGTCAGTAAACCAGCTTGAGTTTCCGGCAATAGCACGGTTACTAATTTGTTTACCATTTTCATCGAATAATACTTTATATTGACCACCAGTAGTTTGAATAGTAGTGATATTTTCAGTATATTCAAGAACTTCGCTAGCTTTTGCCCATTCGTTAGTTGCTACACGGTAGTAAGTAACGCCATCAAGAACCATTGTTTCATCAGAAGCCCAGTCTGAACCATTGCTGAGAACACGGTTAGTAATTTCCTTACCTTCTTGATCATACAATCTAGCATATCCCTTACCATTAACACTAACTACACTACGGTGATTTGAAACAACACCCTTGTTAGATTCTTTTACAAGGTAAACTTTAACAGCTTTTGTCTTGCTGTCTAATTTGATTGTGCCATTTTCACCATTAGCAAGTTTGTAACCTTTAGGTAAAGTAAGCTTTTGTTGGTCGCCAACTTTACCTGTGATTGTTGAAGTTGTGATTGTTTTGTTTGTTGCTTTGTTGATGTATGTCACTGTTACGTTTAGGTTTTGAGTTGCATTAGTTGATGTATTTGGTTTATTTACAATTGTATCTTTAGGTTTAAAAGAAACTTCTACATAATTTAAATTACCATCTTTCAGTATTTCCCAACTATCATTACCAACTAATTCATATTTATTATCATCAAAATCTAAATCCTGTTTGGAGATTTTATTAGCTGAAGAATCTACTTTAATATATTTAATATCAATTTTATCTTTTGACTTACTATTTACATTCTTAAATTTAACTTGAACTTCTTTTTTGGAATTAATACTTGTAATTGGCACCACTTTAACGTTTAGGCTTCCATCAGTATTAAGGTTTTTTAAATTTAAAATCGTTTCACTCGCTTTATACCCGCTTGGTATTTTTTCTACTAAAGAATTTGTACCCAGTTCTTTAGTTGCTGTCAGAACTTCTATTGAGTTAGATGTATTTTCTAATTCAGTTTCACCGTTCAAATAATGTAAAGTGATGTTTTTTTTCTTTGAAACCTCTACTTTTACTACTTTATTATCAACGTTATATTCATCTTGTATATTGAAGATACCATAATCTGGATAAGCATCTTTTAATTTCGTAGCAATTTTTTCTTTTGTGATTTTAGATTCATTAGAATTAATTGTTGCTTGCATTGTTGAATTATCATCAACATTTTCAAATTTAATAGTCACTTCTTGTTCATTTGGCAATTGATTTGAATCTGATGCTGCAGTTGCCAATGAAACAATATTACTAGCATTAACCCCACCTAAAATGCTTGAAAATAGAATCCCCGTTACAATTATACTTTTAGCTAACTTCATAATACCCTCCGGAATAAAAATATTTTTCCTTAATACTCATAAGGTAATCCTAATGTAATATATCTTTAAATTCCTAGCAATAAAAAAATCAAATATTTTAAATTAGTTAAAATTCCTACAATTATAATGATGATGTAATAAATAATAAATTCAAATATAAGCTAATGCTTATGAATAAAGATAACATTATATTGTTTCTTTCATAATTTACCCACAAAAAAAAGCCACAAACCAAAATTGATTTGTGACTTCTAATTAGTTCATTAATATATAAAAATTTCTATTCAACAATATCAGTTACTTTAACCCATTCATTTGTAGCAACGCGATACATTTTAACGCCATTAACGGTTGTCATTTTATCTGTTGCCCAAGCAGATTTTGCGCCTAAACCACGGTTACTGATAAGGTCGCCAGTTTGAGTGTAAAGTTTTGTGTAAGCTACATCTTTAGTTGTTACAACATTTCTATCAGCTTTTTGAACGATATCGTCATTTGATGTTTCTTGTGAAACAACTGTAACGTTGTCGGCTGGAACCCATTCGGTTGTAGCTACTTGGTAATATGTTTTGCCGTTTAGGACTAATTTATTAGCGACCATCCAATATGAATCAGCGGCTAAGGCACGGCTTTTAATTTGTTCACCTTTTACTGTGTACAAATTAGTAAATGTTTTGCCAACTTTAACTTTTCCAGTAAAAGGTGTGACATCGCTAGTTGCTTTAGTAACTGTCACGATTTGCGTATTGCCTTCAGTTTGCAATGTGAGAGCTTTGCCATCGGTTGCATAACCTGCGGGGATTTGTTCATCAGTTAGTGAAATTGAGTCTCCTGCTTTGTCTCCAAAAATTTGTGTGCGGCCAACTTCTGTTTGATCAGCTGTCTTGAAGATAACAGTATTAGAAACTTCTTTTTCGACAGGAACGTTATATTCCTTGCCTTGTTCCAAAGTGATTGTCTTATTAGCATCTTTAGGCCATGAACAACCAGCTGGCAAGTTTGAAATTGTGTAGCTATTGCCAACGCCACCATTAACTGTTTCTGATTTAACTAGTTTATTGTTTTGATCCACAAAGTTAATTTTTGCGGAAGTTAATGGTGTGATAGTAACCCCAACACTTGAATTATCAGAACCCTCATTTTTTACATAAGTAGCATTTTCGCCGTCTGCTAAAGTGTAACCATCTGGTACATTAGTAATCTTGGCGCCAATTGTGCCCTCTAGTTCAACTGGTTGACCAACTTGTTCGCTATTTGATGCTAAATAATAAGTTACTTTATTAGTTACATTTTCAGATGCTTGTGTAACTGCACTAGCAGCATTTACTGCTGTTGGAGTTATAATGCCTCCTAATACCATCCCTGAAACTAAAACTCCACTGAGCAATAATGATGTTGTTTTTTTCAAAATAAATCCCCCGTATTCTATTTGAACTTTTTCAAATCTCAATATCTAAATCTTAATTGAGTCCAACCTTTCTTTCAAGGAATTTATAAAAAAATCAATAAAAACGGAAACTAGACACCAAATCCTTCAGGTATCCCCAAGGCTACTCGCGCGTAGCGACTCATCTTGCTAATATCCCAAATTGGATACCAGACTAATTCGATTTCAACTTCTGTAATGCCGGAAACGGATTTAGCTGCCTGTTTAATGGCATCATTTAACATATCGCTCAACGGACAGCCCATAGTGGTCAAGGTTATGGTGATAGTTGCTTGATTGTCATTTTTTATTTCAACTTCATAAATCAAACCGAGATTGACGATATCAATGCCAAGTTCTGGATCGATAACTTTTTCAAGTGCATCCATGACTTGGTCTTTTTTTGCCTTTTCTGCCATAGTGACCTCCTATTATCCGATTGAACCTTCCATTTCAAAACTGATCAAGCGATTCAATTCAACCGCATATTCCATTGGTAATTTCTTGGTGAACGGTTCAACGAAGCCCATCACAATCATCTCCGTAGCCTTAGCTTCAGAAATTCCTCGGCTCATTAAATAATAGAGCTGTTCTTCCGAAATTTTAGAAACTCTCGCTTCATGTTCCATCGAAACGTTGGCATTAGCAATCTCATTATAGGGAATCGTATCAGAAGAAGATTGGTCATCCATGATAATCGTGTCGCATTCAACGTGGGCCTTTGAGCCATCGGAATGCTTGCCAAATCGAACAGTCCCTCGATAATCGACTGAACCACCTGTTTTAGCAATTGACTTGGACACGATTGAACTAGAAGTATTCTTGGCATTATGAATCATTCTAGCTCCAGAATCTTGATGAATCCCATTACTAGCGACTGCAATCGACAGCATCGTTCCTCTAGCATTTTCGCCATTTAAATAAACGCTCGGATATTTCATCGTTACCTTTGAACCAAGATTGCCATCGACCCATTCCATCGTGGCATTTTCTTGCGCTGCTGCCCGTTTAGTTTCCAAACTATAAACATTGTCAGACCAATTCTGAATCGTTGTATAACGGCAGTACGCATCCTTATTGACGTTTACTTCCACCACGGCCGCATGCAAACTGTCAGAAGAATAATTAGGAGCCGTGCAACCTTCAACGTAATCAACCTTGGCACCTTCATCGACAATAATCAAAGTCCGTTCGAACTGACCAGAGTTCTCTGAATTCAAGCGGAAATACGATTGGATAGGAATATCGCAGCGTACGTTTTTGGGCACATAAATAAATGAACCACCCGACCAAACGGCACCATTTAAAGCCGCAAATTTATTGTCTGCAGGCTTGACCAATTTACCGAACCATTTCTTAAACAACTCTGGATATTCTTGCAAAGCTGTGTCTGTATCAGTAAAGAGAATCCCCAGTTTACCAAACTCGTCGCGCATATTGTGGTAGACCACTTCGGATTCGTATTGGGCCGACGACCCAGCCAGATATTTCCGCTCAGCCTCTGGAACCCCAAGCCTATCAAAGGTTTGTTTCAATTTATCTGGCACATCATTCCAATCACGGTACTTACGATCGGTCATTTTTTGATAGTAAAGCATATTCTTCAAATCTAGGTCCGATAAATCGGGCCCAAAGTTTGGCATGGGCAATTTTTGGTAGAGTTCAAAAGACTTAAGACGGTAATCTAACATCCATTGCGGTTCATTTTTTTCAGCTGAAATTTGGCGAACTGTTTCTTCAGTTAAACCACGACCGGTCGAATATTTAGGTTTTACATCGTCATGAAAGCCATACTCGTAATCTGAATCATTTAAATCAATCATCGTCTTCATCTCCCAAAGATTTTCTCAAAGCCCACCAGCATAAAGTAGCACATTTAATACGAGCCGGAAATTGCATCACGCTCGATAAAATGGCCGCATCCTTTAACTTATCTAAATCCTCTTGTGAATGTTTTTTACCCATGACCATATCAGAAAATATCTGGGCCATTTCAAGTCCCTGCGTGGTGGATTTTCCAATAACTGCATCGGTCATCATACTAGCCGAAGCCTGACTAATCGTGCATCCAGAACCAGTGAATCCAATATCTTCGATTACATCATCTTTTAAAGCTATTTCTAAATTAATCACATCGCCACAAGTAGGATTTTTCAAAGTAATCTTTTTTGTAGCCTGATTTAAAAGGTGTTTGTGATGTGGATGTTTGGAATGGTCTAAAATCACTTCTCGATATAAATTATCTAATCCTGATAAACTCATACTTTGAAAAACTCCTTTGTCTCAAAGATGGCTCTTAATAATTGATCAACATCTTCTTTAGTATTGTAAAAATAAAAACTAGCTCTGACAGTGGCAGATACTCCTAGGTATTCCATTAACGGCTGGGCACAGTGATGTCCCGCTCTGACAGATACACCATCCATATCAAAAGCTGTGGCAACATCATGTGGATGAATATTCGCCAGATTAAAGGATATAACACCGTTATGCTTGTTGCTTTTTTTTGGACCATAGACAGTTAGTCCTGGTACTTCCAAAAGTTTTGGCAACGCATAATCAACCAATTCATGTTCTATTTGAGCAACCTGTTCCATCCCTAAATCTGTTAGATAATCGATTGCTTTGCCTAATCCAATTGCATCAGCAATATTTTGCGTGCCAGCTTCAAATTTCCAGGGAATTTCAGTCCAAGTACTGTGATACTTCTTGACGAAATCAATCATCTCACCACCATATTGATAAGGCGACATCTTCTCAAGCAATTGCTTCTTACCGTATAAAACGCCAATTCCCGTTGGACCCAGCATCTTATGTCCTGAAAAGGCATAAAAATCAGCATTTAAATCTTGAACATCAACTGGCATATGAGGCACTGCTTGGGCTCCATCAACTACCATAACGGCGTTATGAGCGTGTGCTATTTTGGCCATTTTTTTGATGTCATTGGTAACGCCTAAGACATTGCTAGCATGCGTTAAAGCGACGATTTTAGTTTTATCAGTGATTTTATTTTGCATATCTGCTAAATCCAACTGACCATCAGCAGTTAATTCGATATATTTGAGGATGGCTCCTTTTTCCAAGGCTAATTGTTGCCAAGGTATCAAGTTGCTGTGATGTTCCATATAGGAAATCACTATTTCATCGCCCTTTTGAATATTCTCTTCGCCATAAGTGCTAGCTAAAAGATTAAGACTATCAGTCGTTCCCTTAGTAAAAATAATTTCATGAGCATCTTTTGCATTAATAAATTTTTGAACTTTAATGCGGGCATTTTCATATTCTTCAGTCGCTCTTTGTCCAAGCGTATAGACGCTTCGATGTACATTCGCATTGTCATTTTGATAAAAATTCATAATTGCATCTAAAACTGCCTGTGGTTTTTGACTTGTAGCGGCGTTATCTAAATAGGCCAAGCGTTCATTATTAACCTTCTGCTTTAGAATTGGAAAATCTTCTCTAATTTTCAAAAATTTTTTGTCCATTTTCCAACTTCCTTTCAATCGTCTCAATTAATTGCTGACGAATAATCTTTGAAGGAATCGCTACGAGTACATCGCCTAAGAATCCACGAATAACCATTCTTTGGGCCGTTTTTTGATCAATTCCTCGGCTCATCAAATAATACAATTGATTCTTATCAACTTGACCAACACTTGCGGCATGTCCTGCAATAACGTCATTTTCATCAATCAATAAAATCGGATTGGCATCGCCATAAGCCTTACTAGACATCATCAAGACCCGATTTTGCTGCTCAGCGTGAGAACCTTTGGCGCCATTTTCAATATGACCGATTCCGTTAAAAATAAGACGAGACCGATCCATAATTACGCCTCGTTGATTAATATTTCCAATCGAATGCTGACCATAATTGGTAACTCTAGTATTGACTCCTTCTTGTTGACGTTTAGACGTGATATCGACCACTTTAATCTCTGAATGGGCACCTTCGCCATTGAGGTCAGTATCAAAGTCAGCTACGGTATCGCCGTCATTCATTAGCCCAATTGACCAATCGACAAACGCATTTTGACCGACACTAGCACGACGACTCAAATATGAAGTGACATTTTCACCAAGTTCATCGACTGCCGCATACTTAATTCGACTATTATCTTTTGCCACGATTTCAACGATGCAATTAGCTACAGATTTTTTATCGCCTTTAGAAGTCATCTTTTGGATAAATGAAAATTCTGAATTTTCCTCAGCCACGATTAAAATATGTGAAACAAAGGGACTGTCCGACAACTGCTCCAAATTAACCTCAATCGGCTGTTCAACTACAGTATTTTTGGGGACGTACAGGAAAATACCCTGATTCACAAAAGCAGCATGGTAAGCAGCTAACTGATTTTCAGAAAATTTAATAACTTGGTTCATATAATAGTGCTCAATAATTTCTGGATGCTCTTTCAAAGCTTCAAAAAAATCCATCAAAATATAATCTGACCCTGATTTCAAGTCAGTATGGAAAATCTGCTTGATATCAGGCGTCATCTGCCAAGAATGATAATCGAAACGCTGCATCTTAGGCAACGACAACTGTTCTATCAAGTCCCTTGCTTTTAATCTCGTTTCCACAAACCAATCCGGTTCCCCATTAGCAAGTGCAATTTGCTTTAACTCTTTTGGTGACATCACGCTCCTCCTAATCTTCGTCAACTAATTTAACATCAAGTCCTAATTCATCTCGTAAACCAGCGTAGCCTTCATTTTCCAATTTAACGGCCAATTCACTTGAACCGCTCTTCACGATTTTTCCACCCATCATCACATGAACAACATCTGGCTTGATATAATTCAATAACCGTTGATAATGCGTGATTATTAAAGCACAAAAATTGTCGTCTCGCATCGAGTTAACGCCTTTAGAAACAACTTTTAAAGCGTCGATATCAAGGCCTGAATCAATTTCATCTAATAAAGCAAAACTAGGTTTAATCATCAACAGCTGCAAAATCTCATTGCGTTTTTTTTCGCCACCGGAAAAGCCTTCATTTAAATAACGTTCCGCCATTGATTGACTCATATCTAATAAGTCTAAATTGTGGTCGAGTTCTTTTAAAAAGTCCATGACGGAAATCTGATCATTTTCGGGTCGACGAGAATTGATGGCAGATCGCAAAAACTCCGCGTTCGTCACACCTTTTATTTCAGCAGGATATTGCATTGCTAAAAAAAGGCCTTGGCGAGCACGTTCATCAACTGGCCAATCCAAAATACTCTGTCCATTTAAGAGGATGTCGCCCTTTGTCACGTGATAATTTGCCTGACCCATGATTGTCTGCGAAAGAGTCGATTTCCCAGTTCCGTTTGGTCCCATGATGGCGTGAATCTCGCCTGTTTGCATCTGCAAGTTCACACCTTTGAGAATTTCTTTTTTCGTCTTCTTTTCTTCGTCTTCAACTTCAACGTGAAGATTTTTAATTTCCAAGCTGGCCATATAACTCCCCCCCATTTTATCTAATCTAAAATCATTATAGTATAGGTTACGATCATTTATTATTACAATATTTATATGTACATTTAACAGAATTAATAGGCATGGCAATCTTTTGTGATCGTCATGCCTATTGTTTTACTTTAAATCAATAATTTTATAATCGAAGCCACAGGCTTTAATAAATTTCATTAAGTCAGATGCTTCCAAGAAAATCGTGTGGGTATTGAGATTAGGATGAAAGGTCAAAATATTTTCGGCATCTAGCATCTCTTTATCAAAGAACACCTGAATATTATGAGTTTGGTTGTTAATTAATCCAAATGGAGAAATTATTCCTGCTTCTAAACCTAATTGTTCATCAATATCATGATTGTGCGCCATCGACAGACGTTTAGTACCAGTCAATTGTTGAAAATCTTTAAAATCAAGACGCTTTTTATCATCCATAACAATCATATAAAAATGCTTCTTGTCTTTAAGGAACATGCTCTTAGTTCTAACGCCCTCTAAACCTGCAATATAACTATCTGCTTGTTGAATAGTTTCAGCAGCTGGGTGATCAACTATTTTATAGGAAATTTCTAATTTATCTAAGTTATCAAGTAAGTCGATATATGCCTTTTTTGTACCCTTAGTCATCAAATCTCCTCCTATTTAATGTGCCTTAATATTTTTAGTCATTAGACTCATTTTGATATTTCCCTTGCAGTGCTTTAACTTTCAAACCGACAATTTCATTATGATTGATTCGCGCAAAGGCTGAAGCATCAGCTAACAAACTTAAAATTTTCTCTTTTGGCTTCTTCTGAGCAATAGCGTTTTGAGCTGATAATAATTTTAACCGGGGTAAATAATAGGTAATGTGCTGTTCAGAACAGAGTTTGATTCCTAGGTAGACCAATTGTGTACTTAAATCATATTTTTCATTCTCTAAATAAAAGTCAGCTGTGAAAAAGACAATTGTCAGAATACGCAAATAAGCGTTAATGCTACCCTTGTCAAAATTTTCATCCTTATGACGTTCTATATAATCAAATACTTTAGTAAAATAAAAGTCGGCTTGTTTTTTTTGATCAGTTCGCGAATAAACGATTCCTAAACCAACGTATGCCAAATAAGAGTAAATCGTTCGATGGTTTTCGTCCAAATTATCCAAAATTTGTGCAAAATAATAAAAAGTATCCTCAGTTTTACCATTAGTGAGGGCATTATACAGTCCTTTTTCATAGAAATATTGCATCTCTTGGGAGTCACTCTTGATTTCACCCACTTTGATTTCATCTAAACTGTTACCGACATCTGAATAACGCTGCATCATCAATTCGCTTTCAATTCGATTCAAGACGTTTCTCATGTGAGTCGTTGATGCTAAAGCATTTCGATAGAGGTCATCAACTGATAGCCCTAAGCGTGCACAAAGTTTGCTCAAAATGCTCAATGAAGGAACTCGACCATTGTTCTCAAATTTGCTTAAAGTCGATTGGGTGCAAATCCCCTTGCATAGTTTAACTTGGGATATCTTTAATGATTTACGACGCTCAATAAATATATTAATGTCCATAATTTTATCCTTATAAATTTTGTTTCTCATAAAAATTATTGCGAAATATAAGTTAAAAGTTTGGCCTATATTTCGCATGACTATTTAAAGATCCCAAAATTCCCTTTACTCATATATACCAATTATCCAATTTATAGAGCGATTTGTAAATATATATAAGTGTATTTATATTGGTTTAAAAAATAGTTATTTTTATTTCAATTATTAATTATAATAATATTAATTTCTTATTTTCATATTATTTTGGAAAAAAATATGACAACTTCACAAACATGATGTATGATAGAGTCCATCAATAAAAAACAAGTGTTCATTTCTTGTGAACACAAAAGGTGGGATTAATATGGCTAAAGAAAAATTAAGCCGAAGTTTATCTTCAAGACAAATGCAAATGATCGCTTTAGGTGGAACCATCGGAGTCGGTCTATTTATGGGTTCTGCATCCACCATCAAGTGGACCGGACCTTCAGTCTTATTGGCTTATGCTTTAGCTGGGCTAATTCTTTATATGGTAATGCGTGCTTTAGGGGAAATGCTTTATGTGGACCCTTCAACCGGTTCATTTGCCAAATATGCAACCGAATATTTACATCCGGTGATTGGATATTTGACAGCTTGGAGTAATGTTTTTCAATATTTAGTCGTTGGTATCAGTGAAGTTATCGCCGTGGGAACTTATTTGGAATTCTGGTTCCCCACAATGCCAAAATGGATTGCAGGTGTTATTGTTGTTGTAACACTTTGCTTAGCCAATTTGACATCAGTTAAAGCATATGGTGAATTGGAATTTTGGTTTGCCTTAATTAAAGTTCTTACTATTATTATGATGATCATTTTAGGATTTTTCGTCATTGTCTTTGGTTTTGGTAACCACGGTAACCCTGTTGGTATCAGCAATCTTTGGACAAACGGAGGATTTTTCACTGGTGGTCTGAAAGGATTTATTTTTGCATTATCGATTGTTGTAGCTTCTTATCAAGGTATTGAAGTTATCGGTATCACAGCTGGTGAAGCTGAAGATCCACAAAAAAATATCGTGAAAGCTATTCGTTCAATCGTTGGTAGAATTTTGATTTTCTATATCGGAGCAATTTTTGTTATCGTTTCTATCTATCCTTGGAACAAATTAGGTACGATCGGTTCACCATTCGTTGAAACATTTTCCAAAGTTGGTATTACATTTGCAGCCGAAATCATTAACTTCGTTATGTTGACAGCTGCTATGTCAGGCTGTAATTCTGGTATTTTCAGTTCCAGCCGGATGCTCTACACATTAGGTATCGAAAAGAATTTGCCTAAGTCATTTACAAAATTGTCAAAACACAGTGTTCCTTATATTCCAGTTATCGCAATTTCAACTGGTATCTTAATTGGTTTGATTTTGAACTATTCATTGCCAGCACTCCTACATACATCAAGTAATATTTTCGTTATCGTATATAGTTCCAGTGTTCTACCAGGAATGGTTCCATGGTTTGTGATTTTATTCAGTGAACTACGTTTCAGAAAAATCAATAAAGATAAGATGGCTGAACATCCATTCAAGATGCCATTTTACCCAATCAGTAATTACTTATCGATTGCGGCATTATTGGTTATCCTAGTCTTCATGTTTTTAAACCCTGAAACAACTGTTTCATTACTAGTTGGCGTGGTCTTCTTGATAGCTATGACCATCGTCTACTTCGTCAAGAACCGTAAATCAGTCAAAGCAAAAGAACCTAAAGCTGAAAAAGTCAGTGATGACTCTGAAGAAGAATTAGATTAATAAATAAAAGACATCTATCCAAGTTTAAGTTGAAAACTTGGATAGATGTCTTTTTTCGTTATAACGCTCTAATTAATTTTATTTAAAAACTGCTAGACCACCAGCTGGATTATTCCAATCTGGTTCTTGAGCTGTGACAATCAATTTCTCATTAACAAAGGCCATCAAACCTAATTCACTCATTTCACGTCCATAACCTGAACCTTTGATACCGCCAAATGGCAATTCTGGCAAAGAGATGAAGAAGGAATTGACGAAGACCATTCCTGTTTCAATCTTTTCAGCAACTCTCTTACCACGTTGTGGGTCGCCAGAAACAACTGTGCCACCAAGTCCTAATTCAGAGTCATTAGCTAAATCAATAGCTTCTTGGTCTGAACTTACTTTAAAGACTTGAGCAACTGGTCCAAATAATTCATCGTAAAATTCAGGATTATCCTTAGAAATATCTGTCAAAATGGTTGGTTCTAAAAATTGACCTGGCAAATCAATTGGTTTGTCGCCATAGTAAATTTTGGCACCGCCTTCAACAGCTTTATCGATTTGTCCTTGAAGCTTTTCCTTAGCACGCTTAGAATTCATTGGAGCAATTGTAGTATTTGGATCCATTGGATCTCCTGGCGTCAATTTTTCAAAATTTTCTTTTAATTTCTTCAAAAATTCATCATAGAGATTATCAGCGACAATAAATCTCTTAGCAGAAGTACATACTTGACCAGCATTATAGATTCTAACTCTCCATGCTAGGTTAACCGCCTTATCAATATCAGCATCTGATAAGACGACAAAGGCATCAGAACCACCTAATTCCATCGAATTCTTCTTCAAATTCTTACCAGCATTAGCAGCAACTGATTGGCCACCACGCTTTGAACCTGTCAAAGCAACGCCTTGAACTCTCTTATCGGCAATAATATCGCTAACTTGATCATAACTGGCAAACAAATTAGTCAAACTGCCTTTTGGAGCTCCTGCTTCAGAAACGATTTTTTCAAATGCTTCTGCAGAGCCTGGTGTATTAGAAGCGTGCTTTAAAATCATTGGGTTACCAACCATAAAGTTTGGTGCGAAGACACGCATAATTTGATAATATGGGAAATTCCAAGGTTCAACCATCATCAAAACTCCGGTTGCTTCTTTAACTACTTCAGCATCCCCAGTATTACGACTTGTAATAGGAGTTGGTTTCAAAAGATCAGCACCATTGTCAGCATAATAGTCGGCAATCATAGCGCACAATTCAACTTCTCCTTTTGATTCACTGATCAACTTACCCATATCGATCGTGGCAATCTTAGCTAATTCATCCTCATTTTTTCTCAATAAATCAGCAATTTTATGTAAAGTCTCAGAACGACTAGCAACTGGCTCATTTCTCCACTTCTTATAAAGAGCATCTCCAGTACTTAAAGCCTGTTCTATTTCTTCTGATGTTGCATCAGGATAAGATTTCACAAGTTCATTATTATAAGGGTTAATCGTTTTATAAGCCATTTTGTTCCTCCTCAATCATTAGTAAACACATTAAAGCGCTTACCTCGTTGTCAATTGTAGTTTAATGAACCTTATTTTTAAACCATTTAGACTCATCCGCTTAAATAAGTGGGTCGCACCTCTTTTGAAAATAGCTGAATCAACCTTTCCAATCTTTGTGAAAAAAGAGTACCATAGGGAATAAATATTAAATGAAGGGTGTTTTTTTCATGGGTGTTTTCTTCTCAAGTATTCAGGGAATCCTCATCATCATCGGCTTGATTGCCGTTGGTTATGGTTTGAGTTATTTAGGCTGGTTTTCTGAAAATGCAACTAATTTAATTGCCAAATTAGTTACGCAAGTTGCCTTGCCTGCTTATATGATTTCCACTATTACTAAGGATTTTACGGCTAAAAAATTAATTAAATTGCTACCTGATTTAGCAATTCCAGTCATTTCAATGACTATTTTGATTTTTGTCTCAATTCTATTAATTAAAATTTTGAAGATTGATCCTAAACATAAAGGATTGTTCTCTTCAATGTTCTTCAACTCCAATACCGTCTTTGTTGGATTGCCCGTCAACATGGCACTTTTTGGCGAGAAGAGTTTGCCTTACGTTTTAGTTTATTACATGGCTAATACAACCTTTTTTTGGACTTTAGGAACTTACCTAATCCAAATGGATGGAGAAATCAAAGGTCACTTCAAGTTAAAGACCACCTTAAAGAAAGTCTTCTCGCCACCATTATTAGGATTTATCATTGGATTGATTTTAGTTATCTTACATATTCAACTACCAAACTTTTTAATGTCGGACTTTGAATACTTAGGAAACCTAACGATTCCTTTATCGATGATCTTCATCGGAATTTCCATCTTTAATGCTGGATTAAAGAATATCAGCTTCCACAAAGACAACATCGCTATTCTCTTTGGAAGATTTTTATGTGCCCCATTATTAATGGCCGCCTTATTCTTATTCATCCCTTCAACACCATTGATGAGACAAGTCTTTATCGTTCAAGCAGCCATGCCAGTAATGACTAATGCCCCAGTAGTTGCAAAACTTTATCACGCCGATTCAAATTACGCCGCGATTATGGTTACAGAAACTACTTTGATGAGTTTGATCGTTGTGCCTATTATTATGATGATTATTAAATAAAGAGAGCGAAGTGGGGGCGCTCAGCTCCCGAGGATTAAGACCAATATCTCAGTTGGTTGCGAAGCAGCCAACAGAAATATTAGACTTAACCGCAAGGAGTTGCCCCCACGTAGCTCGTTTCCGCTATAAAGCAAAGAAGCGACACATCAATCTTATTAAAAAAATCAAAAAAGTTGCCAGTTCAAAATCTGAACTGACAACTTTTTTTATACCAATATCTAAATTTGAATCAAAAACCTATTCAGAATCTTTTTGAATAAACTTCTCGATTCCCTCTTTAAGTCGTTGAACGCCATCTTCAACGTTGCTGCGAGGAGTAGATAAATTAATTCTCAAGAATTGATTGCCATTACCTTTATACTTAGTACCTTCAGCTAGATACAAACCAGTTTCATCTCTCAAAAATTGATTAAATTTATCTGACTCATTAGTCAACTTGCTGCAGTCAATCCAAGCTAAGTAAGTTGCTTGAGCTGGCAAAACTTTGATTTCAGGAATATTTTCTTTAGCAAATTTTTCCAAATACTCACGATTGCCTTGAATATATTTACGTAATTCGTGCAACCATTCGCTTCCCTTAGTGTAAGCGGCTATTGAAGCATCGATGGCCAAAACTCCAGGTTCATTGGAACCATCAATGGCAACGGCACGAGCAGCTTTTTCACGAACATCCTTATTAGGAATAATCATCGTTGAAGCATGCAAAACAGCCAAATTGAAAGTCTTGCTTGGAGAAACTAAAGAAATACTATTGTTAGTAATTTCTGAATCCAACGAAGCAAATGGCGTATAGTTATAACCTGGCATCGTCAAATCTCCATGAATTTCGTCAGAAATAATCATGACATTATATCTCCATGCCAAACGACCAATTCTGGTTAAAACATCGCTATCCCAGATATGGCCGGTTGGATTATGAGGATTACAAATAATCATAACGGTTGTTTGTGGATCAGCTAATTTACTTTCCAAGTCATCCCAGTCGATTTCATAAGTCCCATTTTTATAAGTCAATTCACTATTCAAAATGTGACGACCATTATTTGTAATCGTCTTATAAAATGAATTATAATTAGGCTCTTGCAATAAGACATTATCGCCAACGTCAGTCATATGACGCAAAATGGCACCTATTGATGGCATAACGCCAGTACTGAAAACTAGCCATTCAAGCTTTGGCGAAAAATCGTGCTCAGTTCTGTACCAATTGGCCACGGCTCGGTAATATTCATCTGGGACGTATTGATAACCAAAAATGCCACGTTCGACATCCTTGTGCATGGCTTCAATAACTTCGGGAACTGTTTGAATGTCCATGTCAGCAACCCACATTGGCAACTCATTTTCCTCAACATTCCACTTGTTTGAATTGGTATCGCGACGGTCATTTATCTTGTCAAAATCATACTTCATTCATTTCACCTCTTAATCGTATTCATTTCGATATTATCACTAATCAGCAAATTTCGTGAATGTAAGCTTATATATTAAAATAAATATAATATCATTAGAAATGACTCTGTATTTTTAACTTTTGAAATGCCATAATAAAAAGTATTAGATTGGAGTATATTAAATGCCATCACTTTTTCGAAAAAAAGATATCGTTCATGATTTAGAAAACGAACAAACTAGTCTCAATCGAACTCTCAGCGCTAAAGACCTAATCATCATGGGTGTCGGCGTCATAGTTGGTTCAGGAATTTTCATCACGCCAGGTATCATTGCCGCAAATTATGCTGGCCCTGGGGTTATTTTGACTTATTTATTAGCAGCCTTAGTCTGTATCGGCGCTGCTTTTTGTTATTCAGAATTCTCTTCCACTATTCCCTTAGCTGGAAGTGCTTATACTTATTCTTATTCAGTCTATGGCGAAATAATCGCATGGATCGTCGGTTGGTCGTTGATTTCAGAGTACTTATTCGCAGCTTCATCAACAGCTGTCAGTTGGTCAGCTTATTTTCGGAACCTTTTAGCCGGCTTTGGAATTACCTTACCAAAAGTTTTACAGTCAGCTTCTGGAACAGCCGGAAACCCAAGTGGACGCTTTGATTTAGTTGCGTTTATCATCGTTTTGATTGCAACAGTCCTTTTGTTGCAAGGTTTAAATGAATCAATGAAGGTTAATACAATTATGGTTTACGTCAAAATTTTTGTTATCCTGCTCTTCATTGCCGTAACAGTCTTTTACGTTAAGCCTAAGAATTATCAACCATTTTTACCATTTGGCGTTGGTGGAATCGGACGAGGTGCCGCCGTGGCCTTTTATGCCTTTCTAGGTTTTGACGTCGTCTCTTCAGCCAGCGAGGAAGTTAAAAATCCTAAACGAAACATGCCAATAGGAATCATAGCTTCACTCTTAATTGTTGCTATCTTATATGGATTAGTTTCCTTGGTTCTCGTCGGAGCAGTCAATTATAAACAACTTAATGTGGCTGACCCCGTGTCACACGCGCTAAATTTGCTTAATCTTAATTGGGTCTCTGGCATCGTTTCATTAGGTGCCATCATGGGTATGACAACAGTGTTGTTAGTCGTAATTTACGGTGGAACCCGTTTGATCTTTTCACTCAGTCGTGATGGCTTATTGCCACAAAGATTTAAAAATCTCAGTAAACAAGGAGTTCCAATTAGTAGTACCTTTTTAGTTGGCTTGGTTGCAGCTACAGTTGCTGCGGTCGTACCAATTGAAAAAATTACTGAATTAGTCAATATCGGGACGTTATTAGCTTTTGCCGTAACTTCAATTGGTGTTATCTTTTTACGCCATAGCAAAAATACTAAAGACCTTAAACCAGCCTTTCGAGTGCCATTTTATCCTGTTTTTCCATTAGTTTCTTTTGTTGCCTGCATTTACTTAATGACTCAATTGCAGAGTTTCACTTGGAAAATGTACGCTGGCTGGACAATACTAGGATTAATAATTTACTTTGGTTATAGCTTCCGCCACAGTAATGAAAAATCTTAATTAATAAAACTAGTATTTTTAGCCTTCCAATCTTCTAGTTTGATGCAAACCCAAAATGAATAAATACCAAGCGTTACGATGGATAAAGCAAGCCATTTTATCCAGTTGCCAAACAGTCCCATCGCACTTCCAGAAAAGTGCATTCTCTTACCATCGACAACTGTGTGATCAATTTTCCATCCAAATAACAAACATAGGGCCCACGGATACAAGATACCTAGACTGAAAAACGTCATAAGTCCGCAACCGATTCCTAATAAAATTAATTCTATTAAACTTCCATCAAAGAAAGAGTCTCGTCCATATTTCATTTCCATTGAATCAGAATTTGCCGCTGACTCGCTAAAGATCACATTTTCTCGTTCATTCATTTTTCTATCCCCTAATTTTTAATGTAGAGATAGTATACAAGAATTATCTTTTAGAAAATGTACTAAATTCAATTAATTTACTAACATTAATAAGTTAATTAAATGCTGAATATATAAGGTTTTGGACCAAGTTATCAATCAAAATAAAAATTTAAATATCGTTAAAACAAAAAATGCCGATCAAGAATTGATCGACATTTTTTTATTCTTATTTAACTGAATAGTTAGGTGCTTCTTTCGTAATTGTAACGTCATGTGGATGTGATTCTCTTAATCCAGCATTTGAAATTTGAATAAATTGAGCATCTTGTAATTCTGTAAGATTATGTGCTCCAACATATCCCATTCCTGAACGTAAGCCACCAAGCAATTGGTAAATCACATCGCCAACAGCACCTTTGGCTGCAACGCGACCTTCGATACCTTCTGGAACTAACTTGTTTGCTTCGTTAATTCCACTTTGGAAGTAACGATCTGATGAACCGTGAGACATGGCAGCCAAACTACCCATTCCACGGTAAGTCTTGAAACGACGACCTTGATAAATTTCAAATTGACCAGGAGCTTCATCAGTACCGGCCAACATTGAACCAAGCATAACGGCGTTACCACCACCTGCTAGAGCTTTAACAATGTCACCTGAATACTTGATACCACCATCAGCAATAATTGTCTTGCCATATTCATGGGCCACGCTTGCGGCATCATAAACAGCTGTCAATTGAGGAACACCGACACCGGCAACGATTCTAGTTGTACAAATTGAACCAGGTCCAATACCAACTTTAACGACATCAACACCAGCATCGTACAAGGCTTTAGTACCTTCAGCAGTTGCTACGTTTCCGGCAATCAAAGTTGCTTCTGGGAACTTAGCTCTGATTTCACTGATTTTTCTTAAAACACCAGCTGAGTGACCATGAGCTGTATCGATGATAATTGCATCTGCACCTGCATCTAACAATGCTTCAGCACGTTCGAAGGTATCGCTTGTGACACCAACAGCTGCAGCAACGAGCAAACGACCATACTTATCTTTAGCTGCCTTAGGGAACTCTTTAACTTTTTCAATATCTTTAATTGTTACTAAACCACCGAGACGACCGCTCTTATCGATCAATGGCAACTTTTCGATTTTGTGATCTTGAAGGATTTCCTCAGCTTCCTTCAAAGATGTACCAACTGGTGCTGTTATCAAGTCTTCACTCGTCATAACGGTACCAATTTTTACTGAATAATCTGTAATGAAACGTAAATCTCTATTAGTAATGATTCCGACTAATTTTAATTCATCAACGCTTGTAACGATAGGAACGCCACTGATGTGATAAGTTGACATCAACTTTTCAGCTTGGCTAACTTCATCGTCTGCTGTTAAATAAATTGGATCAATGATTACTCCGTTTTCAGAACGCTTAACTTTGGAAACCTCGTCAGCTTGTTGTTCAATACTCATGTTCTTGTGAATTACACCTAGTCCACCTTGACGAGCCATTGCAATGGCCATTGGTGCTTCGGTAACTGTATCCATACTTGCACTCAAAATTGGAGTGTTTAATTTAATATTTTTTGCTAATTGAACTGATAGATCTACCTCATTCGGTAAAACGTGACTCTCCGCTGGTATCAATAAAACATCATCAAACGTGAAGCCCTTTTTATCAAATTTTGTATCCCATGCCGACATGATATTCCTCCTAGTTTGTTTTTACCTGTTGGTAGATAAAATTTATAGACATGATAGCCGATTTTTTTACAATAGTCAATAAAAGTTTGTGAAAATAAAAAGACTTATCCTTTAAGGACAAGCCTATTAATACATTTTTATTGCTACAACCTTGTAATTCCAAAAATCTTTTTTCTCGAGATAAAAATCAAAACTACGCTTCTTCAAACACAATTTATAACGAATTAAATCGTCTTCTTTGGAAATAAAATCATCGACGCGATAAAGCTCTTGATTACTATTGCTTTTTAAATAATCAGCTGTTTTTTCATCAACTGCAATTTGAACTATCTTATCCTTATCCATTAGGGTTGCTCGACAAGCATAGACCATCCTCTTACGAATAAGGTCATTTATAAATAACATAATAATTATTAAAATTATTATGAGCAGCAAAATGCTGCCATAAATTTCCGCAATCACAATCCCCGATAAGTTCATAATAATCAACACTTTTTATATTTTTTTATTCGATATAATAATATCATGACTATATTATTGTTATCAAACATATAGCTTTTTAGTTTTGATTTGGCAGTTTTGAAGCTTCATGGTAAGCTTTTTTACAGACGTTTTAGGGGGGATTTAAATATGAAAAAATTAGTTCGGGATAAAATTCCGGATATTATTTCTGACGATACTCAGTTCGAAGTTCTTTCCAATGAAGATTATCGCGTAATATTACGTACAAAGATAATTGAAGAAGCTAAAGAAGTTCAAACTGCTGCTACACGTGCTAACTTAGTCGAAGAACTCGGGGATTTAGAGGAAGTTATCCGTGCTATTTTAGATGATGCTTCTATTACGTATGAAGAAATGGACAGTCTTAGACAAGCTAAAATCAATCAAAAGGGTAAATTTGCTAAAAAATTTGTTATGATTAAACCTAATGAAGAATCGTAAATCTGTTTATGATTCTTCTTTTTTATCCAGAAATTGAATTTGTACAACAAAACAAAACAGTTTAATATTATCTTATACTTTTACACAGAAAGAAGATTATCATGCAAATTTTGACCTTATTCATCGTGGCATTGGTTGCGGTTGAACATGTCGGCATCGCCTTTTTAGAGATGTTTGCTAAACCTGACATGCAAGCTAAAGCCTTTGATATGCCATTGGACTTTGTTAAATCAGAGCACGCACAAATTGCTCTTGCTAATCAAGGAATTTATAATGGCCTTTTTGGCGTTTTAATAATGTTAATGATCTTATTTTTTACTGGTTCAACTCTAAAAAATTATTCTTATCCTTATGATGCTTTACATCGTTCTTGTGGCCCTTTATGGTGCCTTTACAGCTTCAAAGAAGATTCTCTTTTTACAAGGATTGCCTGCTTTAATCGCTTTGATTTTGGTAGCTGTTTTCTTTAAATAATCCTAAATCTTCTATAATATAAGTAATTTTATAAAGAATGGAAAATACAATGAAAAAAGATTCATTACTAAAGAGTTCACTTTGGATTTCCATTAGTGGAATAATTTCGAGAGTTTTAGCTGTCGTCTATATTATTCCTTGGAATATCTGGATTGGACCCGCTGCCGTTTATGCTGCCAATGCGATGTACGGTAAAGTTTATAATATCTACAATTTATTCTTAATCATCGCAACTGCTGGTATTCCTTCAGCAATTTCAAAAGAAGTTGCAGCACACAATGCTTTAGGCCGATTCGACCAAAGTGAAAAGCTCTTTAAAAAATATACTTTCTACATGACATTAGTTGGTATCGGTTGTGCTGCCGTTATGTTCTTTGGAGCAAAATATGTTGCTATCGTACTAGCGGCAGGCGATATGCGCGTCGTAACGCCTATTAAATATTTGAGTATTGCAATGTTGATTATTCCTGCTTTAGGAATTCTTCGTGGCTATATTCAAGGTTATGCTTTTATTTCATATTCAGCTTTTTCTCAAGTTATTGAACAAATTGCTCGTGTGGCTTACATGCTTTATGCCACTTATACAATTATGATTTTACAAAAGGGTAATTATATTTCTGCTGTTAATCAGTCTACTCTTGCTTCATTTATTGGTGCCACTTTAGCTTACTTATTCTTGCTTTGGATTCGCGTCAAAGTCAGACGTTCAACAACAATTGAAGATATAAAGCCACCAAAAAATGTGGCTCCAGCATCAGATATCAACTTTGGTTCAATGCTAAAGTCAGCTATTCCCTTTTTGCTAGTCGATACAATTATGACCGTTTTGCAATTGTTCGATCAGACTACTTTTACTTGGATTTACCAGCTGATTTTACATGCTAGTCAAAAAACCATCGATAATCTGTATGCGATGTTTGGCTTCCAAGCTAATAAAATCATCATGGTGCTAGTTTCTCTAGCCATTTCAGTCTCTGCTTCAGTTATTCCCGCATTATCAGCGATGGTCAGTCGTAAGGTTGAAAATAAAGAAGTTCAAAACTTCATGCGTAAGATTATGCAATTTACTATCTTTATTATTTTGCCAGCTACATTTGGTGTCATCGCTATCAGTCGCCAACTTTGGACAGCTTTTGTTTTCTATAATCAAAGTATTTTAGGAGCTAAAGTTTTGATTGTTTCTTGTTTTGAAGCTTTCTTCTATTGTTCATTTATGATTTTGGAAAATATCTTGCAAGTAACTAACCACATGAAAAAATCCATGATTTACTTAGCCATTGCCTATTTGATAAAAATTATTTTGCAATTACCAATGACTTTGATGCTTGGCGTTTACGGACCCGTAGTCGCAACGACGATTGCTTTTGTAATTATGAGTTATTTTGACTTTAGATTATTGAATAAACAGTTCCAAATTATCGATAAAGTCTTAGCCAAAAAATTATTCCGCATTTTTATCGACGGTTTAATCATGCTTGTAGTTGTTGGAATTGCTAATTTATTAATTGTCCAAGTGATTTCTGAGGCAACTAAAGTCGGAGCTATCATTGTAATTATTATCTGTGGTATCTTAGGAATCCTTGTCTATGGTTTCTTAAGTTACAAAGATGGTTCTTTAAAAATATTGAAAGAAATTCGCGATACAAAAATATACTAATATGGAAAGAATTAAAAATTATTTAGTTTTTAATTCTTTTTTTATACCATCATTATGCTTTATACTGAATTTAGAAAAGATTGGAGGTCGCTTTTAATGGCATACGATAAGAAATTCATGCGGCTTGCTGCTAATGAAGCTCAAAAAAATGTTGGAACTCAAATTGGCGGACCCTTCGGAACTGTCATCGTCAAAGATGGAACGATTGTGGCCCAAGGTAAAAACAGCGTTTTATCCAATGATGACCCTACTGCCCATGGTGAAATACAGACTATCCGTAAGGCTTGCAAGAAACTCAAAACTCACGATTTGAGTGGTTGCGAATTATATACCAACGCTTACCCCTGTCCTATGTGTTTAGGTGCTATCATTTGGTCAAATATTAAAACTTGTTACTATGGCAATACTCCTGAAGATGCTGATAAAATCGGATTCCGTGACGACGTTATGTATAAATTTTTAGATAGTGGTTCAACAGATAAATCAACTTTAAATTTAGAACAACACGATCGTGACTTAACTATCAAAGCCTTTCAAGATTTTAAAGAAAATGAAAGCAGTACCGTTTACTAATTTTCAATTATTTTTTAAAAACCGTCCAATTCATTAATGAATTGGGACGGTTTTTTTGGTCGTTTCAAGACTGTTATATCGCCTTTAATACGAATTTAGTATAAACTGTATATAAAAATATTTGACGTCAAAAATAAAAAATAGTATCGTATAAAACATTGAAAACGATTACCCGATAAGGAGAGATAAACGTGTTAGTAGGAAGCATTGAAGCAGGTGGAACTAAATTTGTTTGCGCCGTAGGTGATGAGGATTACCGTATTAAGGACAGCATACATTTCCCAACAACAACACCTGAGGAAACAATCCAAAAAGCAATTGACTATTTTAAGAAATTCGACATTGAGGCTTTAGGGATTGCTTCATTTGGACCAATTGAATTAAGAAAGAACTCACCCAAGTATGGTTATATAACGTCAACGCCAAAGCCAGGTTGGAAAGACACAAACTTCATCGGCAAGATGAAAGAAAACTTTGATATACCAATGTTTTGGACAACTGATGTTAACGGTTCAGCTTATGGCGAATACGTTATGTCAACGTTATCTAACGAAAAAATCGATTCATTAGTTTATTACACAATCGGTACTGGTGTAGGTGCTGGTGCTATTTCTAACGGTGACTTTGTTGGAGATGTTGGACATCCAGAAATGGGACACACATTCTTAAAACGTCACCCTGACGACCTAGACTTCAAGGGAATCTGCCCATATCACGGCGATTGTTTAGAAGGATTAGTAGCCGGACCTACATTCGATGCTAGATTAGGCAAACCAGGAAAAGAAGTACCACTAACAGACCACACCTGGGACATCATGGCCTACTACGTAGCCCAAGCAGCTATTCAAGTAACATTGATCCTAAGACCAGACAAAATTGTCTTCGGTGGTGGAGTAGTCAGCGAACCATTCCTAGACAAAGTACGAGCACAATTCAAAGAACTACTAAACGATTATGTAGAAGTACCAGAATTAGATAAGTACATCACAATGCCAGAAATCAAAGACAACGGCTCAGCAACATTAGGTGATTTTGCTTTGGCTATTAGAGAATTGCAGGATTAGAGAAAAAGAGAGTGCAGGTGGGGCGGTCAGCTCACGAGGACTAAGACAATTTCACGAATTGCTCGCGCACCTTGCGAGTGATTTGGGAAATAGGCTTAGCCGCAATGAGTTGCCCCACCGGAACTCGTTTCAGTTAGAGAGTGCAGTGGGGACGGTCAGCTTCCGGAGCCTAAGACAATTTCACGAATTGCTCGCGCACCTTGCGAGTGATTTGGGAAATAGCCTTAGGTGTAGGAAGTTGTCCCCACGGAACTCGTTTCCACTATAAAGCAGCAAAACACCAAAAGCACTAAACGTATAAAACAACAAAAAAGCCCTCAACCAAAGGATAACCTCCAAAAGTTGAGAGCTTTTTTAAAAATAAAATCATCAACCAAGAGAGAACTGAAAAAGGTCCTCTCTTTTTCTATACATCAAAATCAAATTTTCAAAAAAAAGAATCTCCCTAACTCCTCTTCCGAAAAATAATAAACTTACTAAAAATATAATTCAAAACAACCACGACCACATTAGCAATGAACTTAACCAACAATCCATTCCAACCTAACAACGAAACACCAATCGTCATCGTTCCCTGATCGATCACCCAAGAGGCAGCTCTAAACAAGAAAAATGATCCCATTTCTTTCCAAAAAGCGCCCCAAGTACTGGTATGGGAATTAAAAACCCACAACTTATTAGTAACGTAGGCAAAAAGGACTGACAAAACATATGCGACAGCATTGGCAATCTGATAATTCCAGCCTAAAAATTGCCATAAAATATCGAAACTAGCGATATTAACGACAGTTGTTAAAACTCCAAAAAATAAATAAGGGATCGTATCTTTATATTTCTTCCACAATTCTTCTATCATTTAATTTATTCCTTAATGGTTTAATTTCCAATTTTTATAACTTAATCCTAAGAAGTAAGCAATCACTTCAAAAGCTGAAATGAAGAAGGTCACTGGCCAATTAGTTACAAAAGCTAAGTATAGTCCTAACCAAACTCCAGCAAGCGACAATCCTACTGACACCATAATTAACTTAGGAACGGTATGGACTAAATACTTAGCCGTTGCTCCAGGAAGAGTCAATAGAACGAAAACTAATAATGAACCTACGATTTGAGCACCAATACTGACGCTTAGAGCCAAAGTTACTAAAAAAGCGATAGAGAGTAATCGAGTCTTTAAACCGGCTGCACGGGCTCCAATATGGTCAAATGAGTCAAATGAAAGTGGCTTATAGAAAATTATGAAAACAAAAATTACAAATAAAGCCAAAATCATTAATTGCTGAACTTCCTTGGCACTGATTCCGACAATACTACCAAATAAGATGTTAGTAGCATAACTACTGGATTCAGATGACAACGACAAGAATAAAATTCCTAAACCAATGAACAGCGATGAAATAGCACTGATTGAAGCCTCACGCCGAGACGATTCTGTGCTCAAACTGCCGACTGCAATTGAACTGACCAAAGTAAAGAGAATCATCCCTGCTAATGGTGATATTCCCACTAGAATGCCAAATGCCGCTCCAGCAAAGCCAATTTCTGACAACGTGTGCGACAGAAAAGACATGTTGCGAGATACAACGAAGACCCCGACTAATCCAGCCGTTATAGCGATAAAAGTACTAGCAATAAAGGCCTCGCGCATAAATTCATATCCAAACATCTTTTAACCACCCATCTCGAACATCTCTTCAGAAATGTCACTCACATTAACTTCTTTAATCGTTTTATTCTGGAAGAAAAGTGCTCGACTCGTATATTTCTTAGTCAATTCGTAATCATGCGTAATGAAAATGACTGTTAAATTATACTTCTGATTTAGTTCTTGCACTAAATCCATCAACTGCATCTTGACCTCAACATCCAAACTAGCCGTCGATTCATCCAAAATCAAAACCTTCGGGTCGTTCAACAAAGCCTGGGCCAGATAAGCCTTTTGCTTTTCACCACCAGAAGCTAAGCCTAATGGACGATTTTTTAATTGCGTCAGACCCGTCTTTTCCAAAATGTTTTTGATCAATTCATCGTTTTCACGCTTCTTAGTTGGACTAAAAGTGAATTTTAGATTCAAGCGAATAAACTGCTCAATATTCAAAGGATAATCTAAATCAATGTTTCTAAATTGAGGAACGTAGCCAATCGACTGCTTGTTATCAAGCGACAATTCGCCGCTAGTCTTTTTCTCTAATCCCATCATGATTTTAACCAAAGTCGTTTTCCCAGACCCATTAGGACCAATCAAACTAATAAAGTCGCCATCATTGATTTTGAAGTTGAGATTTTCAAAAACTAGTTGTTGCCCAAATTTCTTGGTTAGATCTTTTGCTTCAATCACAGTTATTTCTTCACTATCCTTTCAATCTGCGTAATATTGCTGTTCATCCAATCATAATAACCTAAATCGCTAGGCAAAGTTTCCGTAAAGTAAACGATTGGAACATGATGCTTTTTCGCTAAGGCTGTCATTTTAGTAATGATTCCACTAGTAACTTGCTTATTGACCACTAAAAAACTAACTTTGTGGTTTTTTAAGCCTTGTTCCATTTTCTCAACATCTTCAATGGAAGGGTCCGTGTCATCTTCAATCGATTTGGCAAAATGCGGATTAGCAATCGACATCCCTAAATCCTTTAACAAGTAATAAGGCAAAGGTTCAGTTGCATAAGCCTTTTTCCCATCAGTGTACTTTTTCAAAGCTTTTTCTCTTTTGATCAAGCGTCCCAATTTTAAATCGTATTTCTTAAAGTTAGCTTGATAATAAGCTTGATTCTTGGGATCGATTTTTTTCATGTGTTGATAAACGCTACGCGTCAATTTCTGAACGTTTGAAACGCCAAACCAAACGTGTTCATTAGCGCCATCTTCTTTTTTCAAAACGTCGCTTGAGAAATCAATCAAATTTTTATTCTGACTATTGGCAGTCACAATTTTATTGATCCAATCGTCATATCCCAGACCACTGGAAACAATCAGTTGTGAGTCAGCCACTTGCTTAGCATCGTTACTCGATGGCGAAAAGCTATGTGGATCAACATTGACTGATTCGATGATTGATTTGACTTGGTACTTGTCCCCGACGACGCTTTCAATCGGTTCAATATATGTATTGACCGTTGTTGTGATAAGTTTCTTGGAAGCAGTTCTTTGACTGCACCCGCCTACAAATATCAGTAGCGAAAATAAAAGGCTGTACGATAAATAAAGTTGATAGGTATTTTGCAATCAACTTTATTTTTGTATACCATTTATTAGTAATAACCATTTAAGAACACCAAAAAAGGACACCATTCATGCCCTTTAGATGTTCGACCC
>NZ_VDFO01000002.1:0-90809 GCF_009600995.1 Companilactobacillus halodurans
TCTTGCATCAAGACGAAAAACCTCTTTCATTGTTTGTGGAGAACTCCAATGATACCTGATTTTTTCGTCTTGGTGTTTTTATTTTGGAATTTTATTGAAAGTGGCTAACTTGATTATAAAATTCGCCAAAAAATTCTTTCGGATAATTTGGATAAATAAAATTATAAAAAATAGACAGCTTTTCCGGCAAAATGATATTATGATAATAATCTAATGATGATGATAAGAATTATATGTAAGGAGATGAACTATGAAACTACAAAACAAACGCTTAATGAAATTATTGGCTTCTAAAATAGAACCTAAAGTAAGTATTATTTTGCCGATTCATCAAGGAACTCCGCAGATTGATGAAAACATTCTTACCTATAAGAATTTATTAAAATGCGTTAAAAAACAATTGGAATTGAATTATCCTCGCCGCTTGTGGAATCAGTTGGTTGAGAAATTAGAATCTTTAGTTTTAGATCGAGAATTATGGCATAACGAATACCGTTCATTACTGATTTTTGGAAATGATGAAGGCTTAGAGATTTGTCAAATGAGACATGCCGTTTTGCCAAAAGAGCATGTTGGTAATACTTTTTTAGTGCAAGATTTATTGTTGCCAGAAGAAAATAAGACGAGTGCTGATTATTTAATCAATCTCAGTCGTGATAGGATTAATGTTTTTGATATTCAGACTTTAAAACAGGTAGAAATCCCAGGATTGTATTTAAATTTTGCAGACTATTATTCTGATTTTGATGCTAATTCCAATTTGAACTCTGGTTCATATGGGGGATTGCAAGCTAATTTTCATGGTCATCGTTCTAAATCAGAAGAACAACAAAAAGATCAGTTGATTTATTACCAATATTTAGACCAGAGTTTTAATGAACTCTATCGAAATAAAGGCTACACATTTGTCTTAGCTGGTTTGCCTGAAGTGGTAAATGTCTTTTTGAATGAATATCAAAATCGTAACTATATTGATGGCGTGATGCATGTTTCGGTTTTGAATTACTCGCATCAACAATTTGAAAATAAGATGAAGGAATTCTTTAGTTTTGAAAAGGTGGCAACGATTGAAAAAATCAAACGCGAATTTCACCAAGCTAATGAACAAAATCGGGTTATCAATGATATTGCGATTATCGATTTTGCCTTGAATAATCATGATGTAAAATCGTTAGTTTCTTTTAATGACGGCAGTTCTTATTCGATTGCCCATAACAAGTTGTTGATTAAATCTCTGATCAATAAGATAAACTGTCTAGTTTTATATCTTCCTAGTGCGAAAAATTATTCGAGTATCAATGCAATTCTGTATTAAAAAATAGGTATGACAACCACGAAAACGATTGTCATACCTATTTGATTTTTGTGCTTAAATATTATTTTTTGACTGGTTCATTCTTTCTCAATATGCGAGCAGGATTTCCTACTACAATAACATTATCAGGGAAGGATTTAGTTACGACAGACCCCGCGCCAACAACGACATTATTACCTAGAGTCACTCCAGGTAGGATACTTGCACTACCACCGATCCAAACATCATTACCAATCGTAATGGGTGCAGTTCTTTCAGCTTCTGTTCGACGAACTGCTGGATCTAGTGGATGTTGGGGCGTATAAAGCCCGACCTTGGGACCAAATTTACAATCATTACCAATTGTGATTTTACCCTCATCACAGAGCATGACATCGTGATTGGCATAGAAGTGGTCTCCAATCGTGATGTTGACGCCGTAGCTGAAATAAATCGTTGGTTCGACAAAAAATCTATCGCCGACTGATTTCATCAAGCTTTTGATGCTGCGGTTTCTTTCTTTACTATCGGTAATTTGATTATATTTCATTAGCTTGTTACGAACGTTGATTCGAAGGTCCGCTAATGGCTTTGATTCGAGGTAAAGCTCTCCATTAACCATCTGCTGATACGCAGGGTCTTGTTCAATTTCCATTTAAAATATCTCCCTTTTAGAGTAAATGCATACTAATTTAAAGCAAATGCATACTAAGCATATCATAAGTTATGAAAACACTGAAATAAGCCTGAAAAATTGATGACAATTAGGAAAATAATGAAAAAATCGTTGCAAAACTAAAGCTGAAAATATCCGAATGGTTTAGGATAGAGGTGTAACACGGAAGTAGTAGAAAAATCGGAGGTAGATTAATCATGACGAATGTATTAATTATTGGCGCTACCAGTTTAGTCGGCCAAAAAGCTACCAAATATTTTTTGAACAAAACTGACGACCACTTGACTTTGATGGCACGTAACCCCGGATTTTTGTCAATTGATAAAAATCGTGGGCGTGTTGTTCAAGGAGATGTGCTCGACGATATTCCACTGGATGATGCCCTAGATGACATTGATATCGTTGTTATAACAGCCGATAGCAACTTAGCTTTGTCGGCAGAACGTATTATTGGGGGCATGGATAAACATGGCGTAGACCGGCTAATATTCATTACCTCAATGGGGCTTTATAATGAGGTTCCAGTAACTGATGGAGCCTCTGGCAATTTGACTAACCAAGCCATTTTGAAACCTTACCAAGCAGCAGTTCAAGCAATTGAAAGCTCGGACTTGAACTACACCATCGTTCGTCCTAGCCAGTTTGATGAGAGTCAAGATTTAAACTATGAAGTCGTTCCCGAAGGAGAAGCCGGAGTCAGTGGGGATGTTTCATTAAACAGCGTTGCCGATTTTATCATCAAAGCAGCAAACAATGATAAAGTTGATTCTCATGAGAGTGTAGCAATTTGCCGTAAGGAAGCCTAGCGGATATCTTATTTGCAAAAAAAGGAATGCTCCTAAATTATGGAAGTATTTCTTTTTTTATAAATAAATATTGACCTCAAGTCAACTTGATGGTTTAGGATGGGCCATAGTAAAATTCATGAGGTGATATAAATGGCAAAATTAATTATATATTTTTCACTTTCCAACAATACTAAAAAAGCTGCCCAAAAGATTCAAGAAATCACACAAGCAGATATCGTTCGTCTAGAAAAAAAGACGCCATATCCTGTTGATTACAGTGATTACTCAAAAATTGGGCAACAAGAATTTGAAGATGAAACTCGTCCAGAAATTAAGATTCAGCTTGATAACTTAGATCAATATGACACGATTTTTCTCGGCTATCCAACTTGGAGTGGTCGTGTACCAATGATTTTTTACACATTATTTGATAAATATGACTTTTCAAATAAGAAAATTATTCCATTCACTACTAGTGGCGGTTCATCAATTGCCGAATCAATGCCATATGTCAAAAAACTTGCTAATAATAGTACAGTTACAAAAGGATTTAGATATACTGGCGACGACAAACAGCTGAAAGAATTTTTGAATCAAGTTATTTAGATAATTATTTGTAAATTAATATTATGATGGTCGCTACAAAAAAATAGATTGGAAAAGTAATTGCAACTAAATCTGGTAAATGCCATACTGTCAACATATGCGTAGAAATATGTTTTAAAAAGGGTGGTTATTATATGCGTCATCGCAGAAGAAATAGAAAACCATTAGTTATAACATTGGTTTCCGTTTTAATTTTAATAATTCTAGGGGTTGTTTTTTTCTTTCCATTGAACAATTTACTTCGCAACACAACTGGCAATGATACTGCTAGTGATAAAGTAGTTAAGTCTGAATTGGTCAAAAAAGTTAAGGCTAAAAAAACCGGGGATCCCAAAAAGGATAAAAAGATTGATAAAGCAGCATCGATTTTAGGCAAGAAAAAAATGTCTGAAATTATGTCAGCAGCTAATAGTCAATCTAAGACTCAAAAATTGATTGAGGATTCTTCATCGCTTTCAAATGAGCAAGCTCAAATCGTTGCTCAAGAAGTTTTTTCTAATTCTGATTACACGCCTTTACGTAATGCTATTAGTAAGGGTAATTGGTACCAAGCTTATCAGCAATATCAAAAACTTTCAGATAATGGGCAATTGACTCAGTTGCAACAAGATATTAAAAAATAAACTATCGAAAATCTCGACCGATTTAGTGGTCGGGATTTTATTATTTAGGTAAGAATAATAGTATGATTAAAAAAATTGTTGTATTATTATTATCAATGGAATATTCCAAATGAATCTATTTTTTTATAAATTGTCAATCACTGAATAAAAAAATTGATTTTTTTAATAAAAATAGGTAATACTTCCTTTTAAAAATAATTTTTAAGGTTTCTCTAAGAAACTTCTGATACTATCTTTTTTAAGAAAGATTAATGAAAACACCTTAATAAGGAAAATAATTTCATTTGGTTATATTTCTTACTGGAGGGAATGCTATATTAAGTTCTGAGGTTATCTTTCGAGCTTAAAATATCATATATGAAAGGTATAGGTTATATTTGACGCATGACAATAGGAAGATATTTACGTACTAAAAGATTTTTTAAAGAATTAACCTTGCAACAAGTTGTTGACACTGTCAAAACTGATTATAATTTTTCAACATCAACTTCAGTTTTAAGTGCCATCGAAACAGACAAGAATAAGATTTTAGATGGTGAATTATTATTTGTTTTGTCAGATTTGTATAATTTTGATTTGAATGAATTGCGTGATTTGATTTTGAAAAATCTCAAGGAAAATAATAATAGAGTATAAACAAAAATCTCGTATCGTTATCGATATGAGATTTTTTATTTATATTAGAAGACTTTTTATCGTAAAGCGATTACAATATTTTTGAGGACATTTATGTTATCGACATTACCGGTATTGAGGCAAAATAATTCGAAATAACTGATTTCGAAAGAACGGATGATGAGAAATGAAATTTTGCGTAGATACAGATAACAAGAACAGTTGGTATATTGGTACGAATAATTTTGATGCTGAAATGGCTAATAAAATGGAAACCTTGATGTTTCAAGGCAATGGCTATTTTGGTATTCGAGCTACATCTGAGGAGCGTCAGCTCAATGAACGGCGGAATATGTTCGTCAGCGGAACATTTGATGAATTTCCTAGCGAAGTGACTGAATTACCTAATTTACCTGACCTTTTGAATATGGAATTTAAGATTGATGGCGAAACTCTATCTTTAGCCAAAGGTCAAATAAAGGGCTATCACAAATATTTGAATTTGAAGAATGGTGAATTAGTTCGGAAATTCAGTTGGCTGATCAATGGTAAGAGAGTTGACTTCAAGTATTCCCGATTTATTTCGATGTCTGATAAGCATTTATTGGTTTCAAAAGTTGAAATTGCTTCAGACCAAGATAATCTGAACATTCAAGTACGTTCGGGTATTGATGGACAACAATCTAACAGTGAAACTCAGCATTTGATGGAAGGCGACAAACGACTTTATGAGGACAAATACTTACAGTTGATGGAAGAGACGCAACAGTCACACATCAAATTTGTCTTTAATGCCAGACATAATGTCTACATTGACGAAGTATTGTTAAGCGAGAAGCCTTTTATCAATATGGGTCGCCGGCAGATTTTTGCGAACTACGATATCCATTTGAACCAGGGTCAACATTTTTCAATGACAAAGTATGCCAGTGTTTATACTAGTATCGATCGAGATGTTGATCAAAAGACAATGGCTGAAAAATCAGTTTCAAGATTAAAGCAAAACTGTGCCTTTAATTATGATGAACAATTACGAAAATCGACTAAAGTATGGGAAAAAGATATTTGGCAAAAGAATACTGTTAAGATTTCGGCTAAAGATATTCGTCCTCAAGTGGCTATTAATTTTGCTAGATATCAATTGGCTGCTAATACTCCTCGTGATACCAGAATGAATATTGGTGCTAAAGGAATTACTGGCGAAGGCTACAAAGGCCATACTTTCTGGGATACAGAAGTCTTTATGTTGCCATATTATATTTTCACGATGCCAAACGTAGCTCACGATTTACTAAGGTATCGTTATCATGGTTTAGCAGGTGCTCATAAAAAAGCTCAGTTCAATAATTATCGCGGAGCCCAATTCCCTTGGGAAGCAGCTTGGCCAGATGATGGCGAAAGTGCTCCATTGTGGGGTAGCGCTGATATTGTCACTGGCGAACCAATGAAAATTTGGTCAGGTTTTATCGAACAGCACGTCACAAGCGATGTCGTTATTGCAATAATGGATTATATCAATGCAACAAATGATCAAAATTTTGCTCAAAAAATGGGCTATGAAATGATTCTTGATGCAGCCATATTTTGGAGCAGTCGTTTAGAATATAATCGTAATCAAGATCGTTATGAAATCAATGATGTGATTGGACCAGATGAATATAAAGAACATGTTGATAATAATGCATATACTAACTACACAGCACGTTGGTGTCTGCAAAAAGCCATCAAAGTCTACAATCTAATAAAGACAGATTATCCAAATCTTTATGAAAAATTGGATACTAAATTAGATTTGACCAAAAATTATGCTGATTGGTTAGTTAAGGTCAACAAGATTTATCTGCCACAGCCAAATGCAGATGGTGTAATTCCTGAAAATGATCAATATTTGGATAAAAAAATAATCGATGTATCTCGTTATCAGGTCAACAATCAACTAAGCAGCATTTTTAAAGATTATAATTTATCACAAATCAATGAGATGCAAATCACTAAACAAGCTGATGTTTTGCTATTGATTTATTTGTTTGGCG
This sequence comes from Companilactobacillus halodurans, assembly GCF_009600995.1. Classification (NCBI taxonomy): domain Bacteria; kingdom Bacillati; phylum Bacillota; class Bacilli; order Lactobacillales; family Lactobacillaceae; genus Companilactobacillus; species Companilactobacillus halodurans. The sequence goes on from NZ_VDFO01000002.1 coordinate 6,636, forward strand.
ATCTTTTCAGCGATGAGGTCAAACAAAGCAATTGGGATTACTACGAACCAAAGACGACGCATGATTCATCGTTATCATTGTCGACACATTCAATCTTAGCGAGTGATTTGAATCTTGATGATTCGGCTTATAAATTTTATGAAAGAGCTTGTGAGACCGATTTAGGCATTCACGCTGGCAAAGCTGCTCAAGGATTGCATATGGCAGCTTGCGGTGGAGTTTGGAACATGACTGTCGAAGGTTTCGGTGGCGTTAGAATCGAAAATGGCAAACTGAAGATTGAACCACATTTGCCTCTTGCTTGGGATGGTTTGGAGTATCAAATAACTTGGCATGGCAGCGCTTTAAAAGTAAAAATAAATAATGACAAACTAGCAGTCGAAGTAATTGGTAAAGGAATCAATTTTATTAGTTTTGGTGAGGAATACCAGATTCCGGCTAACTCAGAAATAGAAATCACGCTACCAGTTATCGCTGAAGTTTAGTTTTTGGAGGAATTTTATGACTAAAGTTGCAATAATTACCGGAATATCATCGGGAATGGGTAAGGCCAGCGCTAAATATTTCAAAGAAAAAGGCTTTGAAGTATATGGTGGAGCTAGACGTGTTGAACGCTTGCAAGACTTGCAAGAGTTAGGCATCCACACTCAAAAGCTAGATGTGACTGATAAAATTTCGGTTCGTGCTTTAGTGGATCGAACAGTGAAAGAACAAGGTCGAATCGATGTTTTAGTTAACAATGCTGGTTATGGAGAATTTGGCCCAATCGAAGAAGTCCCTGTACAAAAAGCTAAGCAGCAATTTGATGTGAATGTTTTTGCGGCCAGTCATTTGACACAATTAGTTTTACCTGTCATGCGTCGTCAAAAAAGCGGTCGTATCGTGAATATTTCTTCAATTGGCGCTAATGTTTACAGTCCATTAGGTGGTTGGTATTATGCAACTAAAGCTAGTCTCAATATGTGGAGCGATGTCTTGGATTCAGAAGTTCGTCGCTTTGGGATTCGTTCAGTCATCGTCCAACCTGGGATGACTAAATCTGAATGGAGTAAAATCGCTCTAGAGAATGCACGTCAAAATCTAGCCGACAATTCGCCATATTCTGATATGGTCGACAAGTTGGATAGTCTGTTTGGAAAATTAAAAACGAGCGCTAGTTCAGAAGATTTGGCAAAAGTCTTTTATAGAGCAGCAACGGATGTTAAACCAAAACGTCGTTATTTCAATTCAATAGTCGATCATGGCATGGTTATGATTGCAAAAGCAATGCCACATACATATCGCAGCATTTTGAATCAATTAATGAAATAAAAGTAAATTTATAAAACAGTAATAGCATCTATTAGGATAATTTCAATGATTATCTTGATAGATGCTATTTTTTTGCGGACAAAAAGGATTGCTGAACGAGATTCTTTTAATTGTTTTTTATAAATCAGGCGACTATATTTAATGTACAAAATATTATATGTTTAAACAAATAATACAGACAAAAGGGGTGAGTAAGATGTTATTCGGAATAGATACAAGAAATGATGATGATTGGTGGATTGGTGTCAAGGCTCCGGATATACGTCATCTGAGTAAATACGAATCCTTAATGTTTCAAGGCAATGGTTATTTAGGAATCCGTGGTGCTCTAGAGGAACGTTACTTGAATGAAAAGCGCGACATGTTCGTCATGGGTTCTTTTGACAAGTTCCAAGATGAAGCCACAGAATTGCCTAATTTACCTGATATCGTCAATATGGAGATTCAAGTCGATGGTAAATTATTGAGTTTGAATCACGGAATAGTTACTAATTATTCTCGGGGATTAAATTTAAAAAATGGTGAAATTGTAAGATCTTTTGATTGGCAAATTGAAGATATCAAATTACATTTTAAGTTTCGTCGCTTTGTCTCGATGGCTGATTGCCACCTCTTTGTCTCAAAAGTAGAAGTAACGCCATTAAATAGAAATATTCGTCTCCAAATAAAATCAGGCATCGATGGACAGCAGACTAATTTTGGTACGCAACATTTTGTTGAAAGTACTAAACGGCTCTTCAATGCTCGGTTTGTCCAGATGCAGACACACACGCAACAGTCACAAGTTAAATTTGCTTTGACGGAATATCATCGACTTTTTTTGGATGAAGAAGAATTGTCCTTAAATCCGCATTTGGAAATTAACCGGCGTCAGATTTTTGCTAATTATTCAGTCGATTTGGTCAAGAATCAAGAATTAGTCTTCATCAAATATGCGACGGTTTTTTCTAGCACCGATAAGGATTTGCAAAAAAATGTTTCTGAAGACTCGTTGATAGAATTGAAACAGGTTGGACGCATGGATTATCAGGAATTGTTGAGACAATCGAGTCAAGTTTGGGATGAAACTATTTGGAATGATTGTCTAGTTGAAATTTCAGCTCACAATAATAAGCCACAAATTGCGGTGAACTTTGCTCGTTATCAATTGCTAGCTAATATGCCTCATGATTTTGGGATGAATATTGGTGCTAAAGGGATGACTGGAGAAGGTTATAAAGGCCATGCCTTTTGGGATACAGAAATTTTTATGTTGCCATTTTTTATGTTCAATATCCCTCAGTTTGCTCAAAATCTTTTGATCTATCGATATTTGGGCTTGATTGGTGCTAAAAGAAAGGCTCATCAAGGTGGCTATCAAGGTGCTCAATATCCTTGGGAAGCTGCAATGCCAACTGATGCTGAATCGGCTCCTTTGTGGGGCAATGCGGATATCATCACGGGCGAGCCAATGAAGATATTATCCGGTTCGACAGAACAACATGTAACTGGAGATGTTGCGTTTGGCGTGACACAATATTTGAAAGCAACGAATGATCAAACTTTTGCTAAACGAATGGGTTATGAGATTATTTTGCAATGTGCCAAATTTTGGGCTAGTCGCATTACTTGGAACAATGAGAAGAACCGTTATGAAATTACTGACGTGATTGGACCAGATGAGTATAAGGAACACGCTTCAAATGATGCGTTCACAAATTATATGGCACATTGGTGCATGAAACAGGGTGCTGAGATTATCTCGGATTTGCGACAAAATGACTTGAGAACTTATGAAAAGTTGAATAAAAAAATTAATTTAGAAAAATTATTTAGAAGTCTAATTTTGAAATCGGCCATGCTTTATGTGCCAGCTCCTAATGCTGATTCGGTCATTCCCCAAGATGATGACTATTTGTCTTATAAGAAAATCAATATCGACAAGTATAAGAAGACTAACAAGAATTTTGACATATTTAAGGACTTTGACCTCAAGCAATTGGATAAGCTGCAAGTAACTAAGCAAGCAGATGTTCTATTACTGCTGTTGCTTTTTGAAGATGATTTTTCCAAAGAAGTGTTGGATAAGAATTGGGATTATTATGAGCCTAAGACAACCCACGATTCTTCGTTATCATTTTCCAGTCATGCTATTTTGGCAAATGACTTAGGATTATACAACCGTGCCTTTGATTACTTTGAAAATAGTTGTCAAATAGATTTAGGCAAGAATATGGATTCTTCTATTATGGGACTGCATATGGCTGGACTTGCCGGGGTCTGGAAGGTAGTGGTTGAAGGATTTGGCGGCGTTAGAATCGACCATGATAATTTAAGGATTCAACCACACATTCCTAAGACTTGGAATTATTTACGTTATTCTATAATTTGGCAAACTAAGAAATTAAATATTTTAGTAACTCATCGGCACTTTTCAATCGTCGCTGATGGTCGGGTCAAATTTATTCATCAAAAAAGAATTTATCAACTAGAACCTGATGAAAGACTGACAATTGAACTTTAGTAAAACCTGCCTTTATTAAAAATGATTAAAACATTTAATTTTATTCTAATTTAATGGTTGAAAAATAAAATATAAGGTGCTATTATCATTTCCATACATTAATTTTTTTCTAATAAAGGGAGAACAATATTATGACAGAGACAAAAAAAGTAGTACTAGCATATTCAGGCGGATTGGACACATCAGTTGCCATTCCGTGGTTAAAAAATAAAGGTTATGACGTAATTGCTTGTTGCATTAACGTTGGCGAAGGAAAAGATTTAGATTTTATTAAGTCTAAGGCAATCGATGCCGGTGCAGTTGATGCTATCGCGATTGATGCACTTGATGAATTCGCTGACGATTACGCTTTAGTAGCTTTACAAGGACATACCCTCTATGAAGGTATTTATCCTCTTCTCTCTGCTCTCTCCCGACCTCTTATTAGTAAAAAATTAGTTGAAATTGCCAAAGAAAATGATGCAGTTGCCATTGCCCATGGCTGTACCGGAAAAGGCAACGATCAAGTTCGTTTTGAAGTTGCTATCCACGCTTTGGCACCAGAAATGAAGGTTCTTGGACCAGTTCGTGATTGGCACTGGTCACGTGAAGAAGAAATCGAGTACGCTAAGGAACACAATATTCCTATTCCAATTGATTTGGATTCTCCATATTCCATCGATGCCAATATTTGGGGTCGTGCTAATGAATGTGGCGTGCTGGAAGATCCTTGGAATGAAGCTCCAGAAGATGCCTTTGATATCACCAAGCCTATCGAATTGACGCCAGACGAACCAACTAGCGTTGAGATTGCTTTTGAAAAAGGCGTTCCCGTTTCATTAGATGGCGAAAAAATGAAATTTTCAGATATGATTCAAGAATTGAATGTCATTGCCGGTGATAACGGAATTGGACGTATCGACCATATCGAAAATCGTTTGGTTGGAATCAAGTCCCGTGAAGTTTATGAAACACCAGCTGCAGCAGTTTTGTTGAAGGCTCACCAAGAGTTGGAAGATTTGACTTTGGAACGTGATTTGGCGCATTTCAAGCCTTATATTGAAAAAGAATTGAGCGACACGATTTACAATGGCTTGTGGTTCTCACCACTGATGGATTCATTGCTGGCTTTCTTGCATGAAAGTCAAAAGACCGTCAATGGAGTTATTAAATTGAAATTATTTAAAGGTAGCGTCTTAGTTCAAGGACGTAAATCACCAAATTCACTTTATGATAAAGATTTGGCAACTTATACTTCAGCCGATTCATTCGACCAAGAAGCTGCTCAAGGATTCATCAAACTTTGGGGCTTGCCAACACAAGTTTCAGCTCAAGTAACTCAAAAAGCTAAGAGTAAAAAAACAGTCAGTCATCAAACTGGAGTAAACCAATGAGTACCGAAAAACTTTGGGGTGGCAGATTTTCCCAACAAGCCGATGCTTGGGTAGATGAGTTTGGAGCTTCGATTCATTTTGATCAGTTGATGGCTGATGAAGATATCGAAGGTTCCTTAGCCCATGTCAAAATGCTTAAGAAAACTAAGATTCTCAATCAAACTGATAGCGACCAAATCATTGCCGGATTGCTAGATATTCAAAAGGATCTTCATCAACAAAAGCTGCATTTCACTGTCGAAAATGAAGATATCCACATGAATATTGAAAGCATTCTGACAGAGAAGATTGGCCCGGTGGCTGGAAAATTGCATACAGGTCGTTCAAGAAATGACCAGGTAGCGACTGATTTTCACCTGTATGTCAAAAAAAGGTTGCCTAAGATTATTGAAGAAATCAAAACGATTCAAAAAACACTTGTTAAACTAGCTGATGAAAATGTCGAAACGATTATGCCGGGATACACTCATTTGCAACACGCCCAGCCAATTTCATATGGTCATTACTTGATGGCTTATTATTCGATGTTGAAACGGGATGTTGAGCGCTTCATGTTCAACCAAAAGCATACCGATATTTCGCCTTTAGGTGCAGCTGCCTTAGCTGGAACGACCTTTCCAATCGATCGAGAATTTACGGCTAAAGAATTAGGGTTTAAGGATGTTTATACGAATTCACTCGATGCAGTGTCAGACCGAGACTTTGCATTAGAGTTTTTGAGCAATGCTTCAATTTTGATGCTCCATTTGTCACGATTCTGTGAGGAATTGAGTATGTGGGTCAGTTATGAATTTGATTATCTTGAGTTAAGCGATAAGTATACGACCGGTAGTTCAATCATGCCGCAGAAGAAAAACCCGGATATGGCTGAATTGATTCGTGGAAAAAGTGGACGGGTCTTTGGACATTTAATGGGACTGCTTTCAACAATGAAATCTTTGCCATTAGCTTATAATAAAGATTTGCAAGAAGATAAAGAGGGCGTCTTCGATACCGTCAAAACAATCTTGCCAGCTTTAAAAGTCTTTAATGGAATGATTTCAACGATTGAAGTTCATAAAGATAAAATGTATAAAGCAACAACGCATGACTTTTCCAATGCAACTGAATTAGCTGATTACTTGGCAACTAAAGGGATACCTTTTCGTGAAGCGCACGGAATCGTTGGTCAGTTAGTTTTAAAGGGGCTGCAAAATGGTAAAAATCTTCAAGATATTCCAATGGAAGAATTTAAAGAAATTTCACCATTGATTGAAGAAGATGTTTATCAGGTTTTGAAACCAGAAGTAGCTGTCGAAAGAAGAAATTCTTATGGCGGTACAGGTTTTAAGCAAGTTCGAGAACAAATTGAGCAGGCTAAAAAAGAATTGGAAATTTGATGCCGTCCTCCATAGCAAAGAAAATTTGGCTGGAACGATGTGGGCACGACTTTAAGCCTTTGCCAAGTTCGGGCAAAGTCTTAAAGCTCGGCCTTATTCTAAGCAATAAATTGCTAAGAATAATTTCACATCTGAGCCAATTTTCTTTGCTATTCCGGACTGGATAGTGGTTTTATTTTTTACAAGTAATTAAGAGGGAATCCTATATTATAGGGTTCTCTTTTTTGATAGTTGGATATAGAAAAAACCAAAAGGTTCTGAATATTAGGGACTATAGAATAAAGTAAACTCAATAAATCTCGTACATTATGGTTTTTATGGAATGACATATGGAAGATATAATAATCATCTTAATCTCTTTGGAATTTAAAAATTGTTTTATTATGGAATAAACTAAAAATGTAGTTAGCGTCAAAAAGCATCCCATGCAGATAGCAGCTTATCGACTGTATATCTACATTGAATGCTTTTTTGATTTGAATTTTCTTGAAATAAACAATAAAAGACGTTATTCAGTCGGGAGTGGCAGCTTTGTGGATGCTCAGTACTGAAATTTCACTTAGCGATTTATCGCTTAGTGAAAGACCAATCTTTGAGACAATTCCTGGTTCTGGAATTGGCTTAAAGTTGCGTCCAGTACGTTCCAGCATCCACAAAGCAGAACGGACGACGACATCTAACATTAACCTAACTAAAAAAACAATGATATTTTTAGAATTTTATTTTGCTTTCTAAAGATGTATCTAAGAATTTCTTATTTTAACCTTAGCTATTCATCAAGACCTAGCGGTGTCAGGATGCTATAACTTATATATGATTTAGAAAAGTAAGAAAAGTAACAGAGGTGGCCTTTTGTCAGAAGTAAAAAAGAAAAAGAAATATTTATATGAGGTCGACCTGATGCGTGTTCTTTTTATCGGTGGTGTGCTGTTGAACCATACAACTACTGCTTTTAAAAACAATGTTGGCAGTGGGTCGGGAAGTGAATTGTTCTTAGAAGCAAGTCACTTGATGCTTCACTTTACTAGAATGGGCTTCATGTTTATTACAGGTCTAGTTTTAGTGCTTAATTATTACAATAGAAAACATCAATGGTTCAAATTTTGGAGAAAACGTTATATCAATGTCGGAATTCCCTATATTGGTTGGAACGCCATCATGATGTGGTTTACGACCATTACGGCTGGAGTCGCGTTAAATTGGCCTAATTATTTTCAGAACTTATGGGATGCCATAATTCATGGTAATAAATATTACATGTACTATATTTTGGTAACTTTCCAGTTATATCTGATTTTCCCATTACTGATCTACATGTTTAAGAAACTTAAGAACCATCATATGGCTATTTTAGTAACTAGTGCCATCATACAGTTGTTATTAGTTATTGGAATCAAGTATTGGTTACCAGGTGTCGATCGTGACAATTGGTGGTACTTGTTTAGAGCCTATGGATTAAATGTTTTAGTTTATGAATTCTACTTCATTGCTGGAGCTTTCGTAGCAATTCACTACAACGAAGTCGATAAATTCATCGAAAAGAATCACCGAGTTATCGGTTGGTCAACTCTAGCTTTAGCAATTGGTACAGTTGGCTTGTTCTTTGGAAATATCAATATATTACATTTGAGCATGTCAGCAACTGAATCGATTCACCAACCATTTATCTTTATCTATGACACATTCATGATTGTTTTTGTTTTTTGGATTGGACGTCAATACGCTCATGCTAGACATCATGGATTGCCAGCTTGGGCAGATCGAATGGTCAAGAACATGTCGAGAGTCTCATTTGGAATCTATTTAGTTCAAACGATTCCTATCACATTCTTGTATGGAATCCTTAGTGTCGTTAAGTTGCCTTCAATCGTGACACTACTATTGCTTCCATTAGGATATGCCTTTGTACTCGGCGGATCATTTTTGATTTCGTGGTTCTGTTACAAGATTCCACCATTTGGAGTATTGATTGGACGTCCACAGTGGCACATCAATAAAGGAGTAAGAAAAAATGTCAAAAATAACGAAGCAATTAAACAAGCAGTTAGAGAATAATATTAATGAAAAAGTTATTAAAGATGAAACTTTAGGTCGTTGGTTTAACGGCAATGAAATTACTCAAGATGTTAAAAAGGTCCGCGACGAATTAGTCGATTTACACGTTGGGTCAAGTGATGTGGTGTTGGTCTGTTTACCTAATACCGCAGCTTATCCTGTAATTACGCAAGCTATCTGGGAAGTTGGAGCAATCATGCATCCAATTTCTGCAACGACTCCTAAAGAGGAATTGAAGCAAGCCTTAAATGAACATGATTATGTTTTATCGATTGTCAGCGATGATTTAGTTGATGCCGTTTTAGAAGACCGTTTAGCCAGTGTTACGACATTAGATTTACAAACTTATCCCATGTTAAAACTTATTAGAGACCGTAATTTAGTTGGCCATGATGAACAAATTCCTGCGGAAGACGATTTGGCCTTGATTATGAATACTTCCGGGACGACCGGTAAGCCTAAACGTGTCGGTATTACGCATCGCTTGCTTTTAAATGGTTTTGAACATGATATCGAAAGTCACAAGATGACGCCAGAAGATACAACTTTGGTAGTTATGCCAATGTTTCATATCAATGCTCAAGCTGTATCGATTCTTTCAACTCGCTTATCTGGTGGAAAAATCGTTATTTCAAAGAAATTCAGTGCTTCCAGATTTTGGAATCAAGTACGTAATAATGGCGTTACTTGGGTCTCAGTTGTCCCAACCATCGTTAATATTTTACTGATCAATAAAAAAGCTAATGAAAGTTATAGCGATGATATCAACTTACGTTTCGTTAGAAGTTCATCGTTTGCCTTGCCATTAGATAAGTTGACCGCCTTTCAAACTCGTTTCCACACACAAATTTTGGAAGGTTATGGCATGACTGAAACTGCTAGTCAATGCACGATTAATCCATTTGACGCTCCAAAGGTTGGTTCCGCAGGTAAGCCATTTAAGACCGATGTCAAAATCATGGTCGATGGAAAAATTGCTCAAGAAAGCAACATTACGGGTGAAATTGTCGTTCGTGGCGATCACGTCATCAGCGACTACTTAGATCCACATCCTGATTCATTTCAAGATGGCTGGTTTCTCACTGGTGATTTAGGATATTTCGATGAAGATGGTTACTTATTCGTCAAAGGTCGTAAGAAGGACATCATCAGTCGTGGCGGTGAAAAAGTTGCACCAGCACAAGTTGAAAATGCTTTGAGCCAGTTGAATGCTGTTAAAGAGGTTTCTGTTATTGGAACGCCGGATGATTTATATGGTGAAGCTGTAACAGCTGTTATTATTCCTCGCGGACAACAAGATGATGATTTATTACGTCAAAAAATCCAAGATCACGCTAAAAAAACGTTGGCAAAATACGAACAACCAACAAGAATTTTCTTTGTTGACGATTATCCTCGTAATGCAACTGGAAAGGTTATCCGTTTAAAATTACGTGAACAAGTTATGACAACAATGGTAGGTAGAGGTGCATGAGAAAAAAACAACGCAGACTAAAAAAATTATTAATCAGTGTCGTCTTAATTTTCTGGGCCGCAGTCGCTATCTATGGCTTTACGCAAACTGATGCTGGAGCTTCAGTTTCTGGTTCTGATACGCAGAAAGTCACAATCGGTTATCAAAAGGGCGATCCTTTCGATATCGCGAAAGAACGTGGCGAATTTGCTAAAAAGATGAAGGCTAAAGGCTACACTGTCAATTGGAAACAATTCCAAGATGGAAGTTCCTTGATGCAAGCCCTAAAGGCCGGCAGTATCGACTATGCTAGAACAGGTGATACTCCACCAGTTTCTGCTTTATCAACTGGTACGAAATTAACTTATGTCGCTGCTGGTTATTCGAAGGCTAAAGGTTCAGGAATCCTAGTTAAAAAGAATTCTGGAATCGACTCAATTAAGGCTTTGAAGGGTAAGAAAGTTGCTTATACTAAAGGAACTAGTTCTCAGTACATGCTATTATCAGCTCTAGAAAATGCTGGTATGAGTGCTGATGACATCACTTGGGTCAACATGGATCAATCTGGTGCCAGTGCTGCCTTTTCTAAAGGTAAAGTCGATGCCTGGGCAACTTGGGATCCATACACAGCTCAAGCTCAGTTGACACAAAATGGTAAGATGCTGACTGATGGAACAGGTATTACTAATAACCGTGATTACATCTTAGCTTTACAAAGTTACGCTAAATCAAATACGAAGGTTTCGAAATATTTGATTAAATATCTCGAAGAAGATATGAAATGGGCTAATAATAATCACAGTGAATTAATCGATATGATGAGTAAATCGCTGAAAGTTTCTAAATCAGTTGTTAAGAAAATGGTTAATAGAAGAACTTATGGAATTTCGAAGATGAGCAGTAAGTATGCTAAAGAAGAGCAAAAAATTGCTGATTTATTCTATAGTGAAAATCTGATTGATAATAAAGTAAAAATTGATGATACAGGCGATTACAAGTAAAAATAAAGGAGTTCTATTTGGTAGTTTTTAACTAACCAGATAGAACTCCTTTTTAGTTTGAAAAATATTTTTTGGCAAAAGCTGTGACATTGTCGATATAAGTTTGTCTGCTTTGAGTAAGAGATCCCGCATGTCCCGCATGTTTAACAATCCAAAGTTTCTTAGGACCTTTATTGTAGTTGAAATTTTGATAAGCATTTTTAGTAGGAACAAATTTATCTTCAGCTCCATGGATAATGTATAAGGGAACCAGATTATTTTTTAAAAATTTTTTCGTGTCAGCTTGATAAAAGTTATAATCAGCTAAAAGTTTACTCAAGAGGCTTGTCGTAGGGATGATGGGAAAACTTGGCAAGTGAAACATATCCTTTAATTGGTAAGACAATTCTCCAGAAATTGAAGAATAGCCACAGTCAGCTATCGCAAATTTAACATTTGGCAGAGGTTTTTCTAAAGCATACATGACAGTGGAAGCTCCCATACTGATGCCATACAAGCCAATTTCTGATTTATTGCCAAATTTTTGATTGATCAGTTTAATCCAATTGACCATATCAGGTCGGTCTTGAAATCCGTAACCAGAATATTGGCCTTGACTTAGTCCAAAGGAACGTAAATCTGGAGTTAAAACGTTATAACCGGCGTCGTGAAACATCCGCACATATGAACCCATGTATTTACTGGAACTGCCAAAGCCGTGCACTACGATTACTGTCTTAAAGGATTTGTCGTCAGCTGGCAAGAAGCGAGCACGAATTTTAAGACCGTTTGGCAAAGTTTGTTCCCAGATAGTTTGTTTTTGGTCCATGAACCAACGACTGTTAGGACTTAAAGTGTTTTTGACTCGAATACTAAAGCCGTTTCTGTTGAAAGCATAATTGAATAACAGATCACTTATGATGACGTCAGAAATTACTGCACCAGCAGCAATCGAGAGTGTAATTTTCGTAAATTTTTTCACAGTTGAATTATCCCTAACTGAAATTATTATTGCCCCGTAATAATAAGCCAGTTGGTAATTTGATTGCAACTAAAAAGAGCAATAATTGCAGTTAGTCACGAATCAGCATTTCCAAACGAATAATATTTTGAGCATCGGGTAGGGATGAATTCTTGCCTAAATTGAGATGCCAGAGCTTTTTCTCAACTGCTAGGTTTCTGTCTTCAATCAACTGTTCTAAAATAGAGAGACCCTTTTTGAGATTGTGACAGCTATCTCCAGAGTGACTGGGGATATCAATTGCTAAATAGTTGCCAGCAGGGCGAGTGATAGTCGTGATAAAGTTGTCGTTTATCGGAATCGTGGCTTCTTTGATGAGATTGAAATTAGTGTTCTCTAAAGTTTTATCTTCGCCTGCTTTAGGCAAATCAATGATAAAACCGGAGTAATTTCCATTAATACCCATGAATTGTTCCAAATGACTGTGAAATTCAGAAAAGATTTTGGCAATTTGTCGCGAAGAACAATTGTCTGAGATATTGGAACGCCAGAAAAAAGATTCTTGATGAATGACTTCAAAGGGTTGATAGAAGTCTTTTTTAGGAGCACTTGTTTTAAGCAATTTGCGGTCGATAAAAGTATTGACCTTTAACAAATCGCTGATTTGGTCGTTGACTTGAGATTTTAATTTTAACAACAAGTCATTAGAAATATCAGATTGTTGCTTGATATTTTTAATCTCTGCAATCGATAATCCTAATTTTTTCAAAGTTAGAATTGTCGCTAACTCATTAACTTGCTCGTATTCATAGAAGCGATAACCTTCTTTATTGACCATGGCAGGCTTAAATAATTCGTTTTTATCGTAGAGAATCAAAGAACGTCTAGTGATGTGAGCAAGTTTAGCAAATTCGCTGATTTTTAACATTAAAGAATTTCTCCTTAGCGTGGCAATTTCGATAGCTCATAGTTTACCATAGCTTTTATTAGAAAAGTCTCTTAATCGATAATTAAAACATTAAAGTTTACATTAGAAAATAATAATAATTTAAATAAAAAAATACCAAAAAAAGCAAGCCCATTAAGACTTGTTCTTTGATTCTTAAGTTAGTACAGGATTCCGTCGTCCGTTCTGCTTTGTGGACGCTGGAACGTACTGGACGCAACTTTAAGCCAATTCCAAAACCGGGAATTGTCTCAAAGATTGGTCTTTCACTAAGCGATAAATCGCTAAGTGAAATTTCAGTACTGAGCATCCACAAAGCTGCCACTCCCGACTGGATAACGTCATTTATTGTTTATTTCAAGCAATTCAAAAGCAAAAAAATATCTATCTAGATATAGTCGATAAACTGTTATCCAAATAGATATTTTTGTTGTTTGTTATCAAAATAAAACCACTATCCAGTCCGGAATAGCAAAGAAAATTGGCTCAGATGTGAAATTATTCTTAACAATTTATTGTTTAGAATAAGGCCGAGCTTTAAGACTTTGCCCGATTTTGGCAAAGGCTTAAAGTCGTGCCCACATCGCTTTTGCCAAATTTTCTTTGCTATGGAGGACGGAATCTTATACTAATCGAAGTTTAAGAAGAAACTATTAAGCAGATTCTTTTTGGGTTTTCTTTTCGTCTAAAATCTCACCTAGGACACGATCGGCTACAATACCGATTTGACCAGCATTGCGATTCTTAGGACAATCTTCTTCATAAGAATTAGTTGAGTTCTTCATTACAATGATACGATCGGCCATGCGGGCAGCTTCTTCAACATCGTGAGTGACTAAGATGGTAGTCAATGCTTGTTTCTTGCAGATGTTTAAAATAAGATCTTGCATCTTACGTCTAGTCAAAGCATCCAAGGCACCTAAAGGTTCATCCAATAGCAGAATCTTAGGATTAGTCATCAAAGCTCTGGCTAAGGCGACACGTTGTTTTTGACCACCAGATAGTTGATTAGGGAAGTGATCTGCGTAATCTTCCAATTCAACTAGCTTCAATAATTCTTCGGCATGCGCTTTAGTATTTTTATCCTTTGAACCAAAGGATAAATTGTCTAAAACGGACATCCAGGGAAGCAATCTATCTTCTTGAAACATAACTCGTGTCAATGATTTTGAATCATCAGCGTTGATAGAAACTGAACCGGAAGTAGGTTTTTCTAGTCCGGCAATCAACCGCAAGAGGGTACTTTTACCCCCACCACTCATACCAACTAAGGCTACGAATTCACCTTGGTTGATAGTTAGATCAATATCGTGTAATGCGGTTAAATTATCATACATTTTATTTAAATTTTTTACAGTAATCATTGGTTCACTCGTTAAACATTGCTCCTTCCAGTATTTTGCCAATCTAATAAGAGACTTTCAAAACCTTTAGCGACTAAATCAGAAATTTTTCCGAGGATAGCATAGACGACGATACATAAGACAACTGTCTCCATATCCATGAAGTCTTCGGCATTATTAGCCATATAACCGATACCTGAATCAGCAGAAATTGTTTCAGCAACAATCAATGTGGTCCACATCACGCCTAGAGCGTAGCGGATACCAACTAAAATCTGTGGTAAAGCCGCTGGAAAGATAATTTTGAAAAATAATTGTTTTTTCGATAATTCATAAGATTTTCCCATTTCAATCAAATCTGAATCAACAGAACGAATTCCGTGGAAAGTGTTGATATAAATTGGGAACATCGTACCAATGGCAACTAAAGAAATCTTAGCTGATTCATTGATTCCTAACCAAAGGATGATTAAGGGGATAAGGGCTAAATGAGGGATATTACGAAACATTTGAATCGATGAATCAAATAGTAAACGGCAAGTGTGAGACATTCCGTTAACAAATCCTAGAATAAAGCCAACTCCACCACCAATCAAAAGACCAACTGTGGCCCGATATAAACTGATACTTAAGTTTTTAGGTAGTTCGCCTGAAATCGTCAATTTGATGCCATCTTGAACTACTGCAATTGGTGAAGGCAAGACAGAACTGGATAACCAGCCTAAATTGCTGCTGATTTGCCATAATAAAAGAACAAGTATCGGTATCAAAAATGGTAAGAGTTTATTGATTGGAAGGTGAAAAGATTTTTTCCTATCTAAAGTGACAGATTTTTGCATTTTTAAGCCTCCTTAAGTTGTTGAGTCACTTCTTGAGCTAGAAGCGTACGTTGAATTTTCCCAGTAGCATTCTTAGGTAATTTCATATCAAAAATGTATTTTGTGGGACGTTCAACAGGTAATAATTGCTCATTTGCTAATTCATTCAACAAAGCAAGTTGGTGCTGATGTTCTTTAGTCTGTTCTTTAGGAACAATAACGGCGGTAACAGTTTCACCGTAAATCAAATCAGGAGTTCCAACAACGGCGACTTCCTTAACAAATTTCAAATTGACTAAGCAGTTTTCAACGGCAAGAGGATTAACATTTTCACCGCCACGGATAATCATTTCCTTGCTACGACCAGCAATCGTTAAGTAACCATTGATATCAAGTGAACCTAAGTCTCCGGTCAAAAGGAATCCATTGTCAAAGGCCTCAGGTTGAGGGTCGAGATAGTGAGTAATGATGTTGTCGCCCTTTAAGGCAATTTCACCAACAGAACCAATAGGAAGTTCCTTTAAATCTTTATCTAAAATCTTAATTTCAATCTTATGGATTGTTCCAACAGTATTTTGAATAGGCTTTTCGAGTGGATTTTGTGCAATCTGACCCGCAGCTTCAGTCATACCGTAACTTTCAATTAAGGGAATGTTAAATCTTTCGTGGAACTTTTTGTGAATACTTGGTAAGAGAGGGGCTGAAGCAGTTCTGAGAAATCGCAAGTTGTTTTCAGCCGGCTTTTCTTCACGTTGCAAAAGAATCGCAACGATTGCTGGAGTGAGTGACACCCATGTAACCATTTCATCGCCAACTTCTTTCCAAAAGAGGTGAGCACTGAACTTTGGTCTAAAGAGCAATTGTCCATGAGATAAACGTGTTGCTAAATTGGAGATGACCATGGCATTGATGTGGAACATTGGCATTAAGATGAAAGTACTGTCTTTTTCAGTCAACTCCTCACTATCGATGACATTAAAAGCACCAGCCAACAATTGACGATGCGTCAAACCAACACGTTTGGGCTTACCAGTAGTTCCAGAAGTGTGCATGATAAGACCGATTTGGTCATCATCTGGATCATCAATTAAATGAGCCACATGTTTGTTACGAACATAAATTTGAACCTCAGGTTCATGCAAAGTAGTCAAACGAGGTTGACTGGAGAAAGTAGGCTCCAAAAACTTCATCTGTGAAACATCGCTGTTAACGACAATAGCAGAATAGTGATATTGATTTTCCAATTCGCTAATTTGAATTTCAGTAGTCTTAGGATTGATAGGTTGAACAATCGCACCAATCTCCCACAAACTTTGAGTGACCAAAGTGTAAGAAACTGAATTAGTCAAAGCAATCAAAACAATATCATTGTGACCAATACCCTTGTTCTTCCAGTAATTCTTCCAAACATTTTTTTCTAAGTTAAGCTCGTTACCAGAGTACCAGTGCGCCTTTGCATCCTGCATCAAAGGACGAGAAGCACCAGCAAGCAATTGTTGGTTTAATCTTTCAGTAAGTTCTGACATAAGTAGTACCATGTCCTTTCATTTCATTACGATAAATCATTATTTTTTATTAGTTTATTTATTTCATTGAATAAACATAGTTTACAAGGATTTATGAGAAGGAACTACTTAGGTTTGATAAGGTTTATATAAGAAAAACTTAGAAAGCAAGAGAGCGCAACAAGCCCGGGAGCTACCGAGGATTAAGACAATTTTCCAAAGTGTTCGCGTACTATGCGAACAGTTTGGGAAATAGGCTTAACCGGAAGTAGCTGGCTTGTGGAGCTCGTTTCCACTATGCAGCAGAAAGGGTATGGTTATGCAGCATGGGAGCAATTGTTATCCATCAAAAAATCATAGTAAAAAAAATAAGCCCCCAAAAAGGAGACTCATAAATAATAATAAGCAATCCTAAAACCAAACCCGAAAAATAGAACCACAAGGCTGATTATCCAAAACCTCAATCGTTCCATTATTCAACTTAACCAACTGCGAAACAATCGACAATCCCAAACCACTACCTTTAATTTCAGTAGAATGAGAAACATCGACCCGATAAAATCTTTGGAAAATCAAACTCTTTTGATCATCAGGAATACCGATTCCCAAATCAGCAATATCCAAACGAGCTTTGCCATCGACTTCCTTTAAACTCAAAGTAATCGGCTTATCTTCCGAAGAATATTTATTAGCGTTGTCCAATAAAGCGACGATGATTTGCTTCAAAGTATCGTCGTTTCCAGAAATATGTAAATTTGGTTCGATTTCTAATTTCAAGTGCTGAGCAATCGTCTTTTGATATTGCGTACCAATATTTTGAGCTAATTTAGAGAAATCAACATCCTTTAAAATCAGCTCAGCTCGGTCAGCTCTTGATAAATCTAAGAGGTTCTTAATTAGATTTTGCATCCGCAATGATTCTTCATCAATAAAACCAAGCGATTCAGGGATAACATCGGGATGCTTATCGCCGTGACGCTTAATTAAATTAATATTTCCACGAATGGCAGCGATTGGCGTCTTCAATTCGTGAGAAGCATTGGAAACGAAGTCCCGTTCTCGTTGCAGACGTTTATTTTGCGTCTTTAACAATTCATTGAAGACATGACCAAGTTCACTGATTTCTTGAGGACTCTTAGGAACTTGCAAAGTTGGCTGGTCAGCATCAGTATCTTTAATTTTCTTTCTCGTTTCATTTACTAAAGCAATTGTTGGCGAACTTAACTTAGCAGATAATTGTGCTGCCCACCAGGTTCCAAAGCCTAAAGTAATGAAGGTGATGATGCTAATGATTATCAAAAGCAAAATCATACTACTGATTAAATTATTTAAACTAGCCCAAAGTTGATAAGTCGTACCATCTTCAGAATTTTTGTAGAATAAGAATAATCCGTAGCCTTGGACATAAACGATATGTTGACCAGGTAAAATTTTAAACTTATGTTGATTGATAAATTTTTTAGAAGCTGAAGTCGTGATGATATCAGGCCCCATGCGACTAGAAGATGCCGTGATAGAGGACTGCTTCGTCTTAACACGAATGACCGTATTTTGGCGCGTGTGACGGTTATTCTGATTGTTCCAATGGATAAAACTTGGAATATCATCGATGTTAGCTCGATAAAGACTCATCATCTGACCTTGCGCATCCCTGACAGTTTGTGAATAGCGCTGAATACCTACGACGACTAAAATCAATATGCTGATTGACACAGTAATGATAATAACTAGTTTTCTGATGGCATTGTTAATCAGTTCTTGATAAGTAGGCGCTACTTTTTTGTTCATTCGATAACATCCTCAAGTGAGTAGCCAACGCCGCGAATCGTTTGAATCAGCGGTTTATTTTTTTTGCCATCAATTTTTCCACGAAGGTAACCGACATAAACATCAACAACATTTTGTTGACCAAGGAAATCTTTTCCCCAGACGTTGTCGAGTAACTCATCACGCGTGAAGACTTGTCCAGTATGCTGCAAGAAAAAGAGCAAGAGGTCGTATTCACGTCTAGTTAATTGAACATTCTCGCCATTTCGTGTAACTTGATGCGATTTGGTATTTAAAGTCAGATCAGCTACTTGATAGGTTTGTTCAGGTTCTGTCATGTGTTCAACGTGTCGTTGGATTACACGAATCCGAGCTAAGAGCTCCTCGATTTCAAAAGGCTTTGTGATGTAATCGTCAGCACCGTTATCTAAACCAGCAACTTTATCGCCAACATAATCTCGAGCGGTCATGACAATAACTGGGACTTGGTCGTTCTTTCTGATTCTTCTGAGAACTTCCATACCATCTAATTTTGGTAACATCCAGTCCAAAAGGATCAACAAGAGTTTGTTTTGATTTTTTTCATACAAATCTAAGGCTTCAACGCCATCGTTAGCGATAATGACATTGAAATCCTCAAATTCTAATTCTTTCCCGACATAACTTGAAAGACTACGTTCATCTTCAACGATTAAAATTGTATTTTTCATTAACAACAAATCTCCCAACCAATAGTTTCTACTATATATACTAGCAAATAGTAGCAAATTTACCTTAATTATAACTAAAAACATTTCTAATGCGTAATAATTACTAATTATGGTACACTACAAATGATTAGAAAAAAGGAATGAGACTCGTGGAAAAAGCAATAGAAATTCTCAAAAAAAATAATTATAAAGTAACTAAACAACGGACAGATTTGTTGGATTACTTAGGCAAATTTACCGTTCAATACGTTTCCATCAATGATATCGTCAATTATATGCGCAAACTTTACCCAGGGATGAGCAATAACACCATCTATCGAAATCTCAAAGAGTTCTCTGAAATCGGTTTGGTCGAGTATCAAGAAAAAGATCATACGCTAGTTAAATATCAGTGTGATTTCAGACACCGTCATCACCACCATTTCGTTTGTAAAAATTGTGGCAAGGTAACTGAACTTAAGGCTTGTCCAATGGAGTTCTTCACTGATCAATTGCCAGGATATACAGTTGAGGGTCACGCAATTGAGGTTTATGGTTTATGCCCAGAATGCACGAAGAAATTAGCTGTCGAAAATTAATAAGCAATTTAAAAAGTTCCAAGTCGAATTCAATTTTGACTTGGAACTTTTTTTTGGATTATCTATTCTTGAAATTCTTGACATAAAGAGAATGGGGGGACACTAAAATATAGGATTGTAAATAAGCCTTAACATGTGTCTTTAATAGCATATATGCTATAATAACTATATGAAAAAATATAAGTTGAAATTTGAAGAATATATACGTCCAGATGGCAAAAATGAAGTTAGAGAATTTTATGGTAGTTTACCACTAAAAGATTTAGCTAAGTTAAAGGCAACAATATACAATATCGAAGAACATGGTCTCTATATTTCCGAAAGGATGGAATGGGTTAAAAAGATTGATAATGACTTATATGAAGTGAGATCAAAACTTGGAAGTAATATTCAAAGAGTCTTATATTTTCATATTATTAACAATAAATACATGCTTACCAATGGATTTACTAAAAAAACAGGAAAAACACCGCCTCGAGTTATTGAACATGCTAAATTGCTGAGGAGAGAATATAAAGAGATTGTCGAAAGAGAGAATATTAATGAAAAATAATATTAGTTTTGATTCAGAATTAAAAAAAGATTTAAAGAATCCAGAATTTAAAAAAGAATTTGATAAATATAATGATCAAATGAATAGTGCTGTTGCATTGTTGACAGCAAGAGAAGAGCTCGGTTGGACTCAAAGTGAACTTGCTCAAAAAGCTCATATGCCACAATCAACGATAGCTCGAATTGAAACTGGTCATAATATTAGTGTAGATAAACTATCAATACTCGCATCAGTAATGGGCAAAAAATTAAAAATTAGTATTTCTTAAGTTGAGATAGACCTTCCTAATTGTTGTGATTCAGAGGGAGGTTTTTTATTTCTTCAAATATTAATTAAAAAGAGTTTGAGATATAACTATTTCTGCTCCTAAACTTGAAACGCGGAACATAATATAGCTTTTTGTGCTTAAAACAAATGTCTCCTAGTAATAAAGTTCAATTACCAGGAGACATTTTACTTAATGTTTTAAAACTGACCATGTTATGACCAGCCTTCTTTATTAATGATTGAGTTTCCAATTCTTATAAGTCAAACCTAAGAAGTAGGCGATAACTTCAAAGGCTGAAATGAAGAAAGTAACGGGCCAATTAGTGATGAAGGCTAGATAAAGTCCTAACCAAACGCCTGCTAAAGATAATCCAACTGACACCATAATGAGTTTTGGAATCGAGTGAACTAAATATTTTGCTGTGGCACCGGGAAGTGTTAGTAAAACGAAGACTAACAAAGAACCAACGATTTGGGCACCGATACTGACGCTCAAAGCTAAAGTTACTAAAAAGGCAATCGAAAGCAAACGCGTTTTTAATCCTGAAGCTTGAGCCCCGATGTGGTCGAAGGAATCAAAAGTTAATGGTTTGTAAAAAATTACGAAAATAAAAATTACAAACAAAGCTAAAATCAATAATTGTTGAACTTCTTTAGCACTGATACCGACGATGCTTCCAAAGAGAATGTTTGTTGCATAACTGCTTGATTCAGAAGAAAGCGATAGGAAAAGAATCCCTAAACCAATGAAGAGTGAAGAAATGGCACTGATTGAGGCCTCTCTTCTGGAAGATTCGCTACTTAGACTTCCGACCGCGACTGAACTGACTAAAGTGAACAGAATCATTCCAGCTAAAGGAGAGATGCCCACTAAAATACCAAACGATGCTCCCGCAAAGCCAATTTCTGAAAGAGTGTGCGATAAAAAGGACATATTTCTAGAAACAACGAAGACGCCGACGATACCGGCTGTAATTGCGATAAAGGTACTAGCAATGAAGGCTTGACGCATAAATTCATATTCAAACATTTTTAAGCCTCCATCCCAAACATGTCTTCTGAAATATCTTGAGCTGAAATTTCAGTCAATGTTTTATTTTTAAATAACAAAGCTCGTTTAGTATACTTTTTAGTTAAATCATAATCGTGGCTGATGAAAATAACTGTTAAATGATATTTTCGATTTAACTCTTGAACTAGGTCCATCAGCTGTAACTTCACTTCTACGTCAAGGCTGGCTGTTGACTCGTCGAGAATTAAAACTTTGGGGTCATTTAAAAGTGCTTGGGCTAAATAAGCTTTTTGTTTCTCGCCACCAGAAGCTAAACCTAAAGGACGATTCTTTAAGTTAGTCAAACCAGTTTTTTCTAAGATTGTCTTGATCATTTCATTGCCATTTTTTCTTTTAGCAGGACTGAGCGTAAATTTTAGATTGAGACGAATAAATTGTTCAATATCTAAAGGATAGTCTAAGTCGATGTTGCGAAATTGGGGGACGTAGCCAATCGTTTGTTTGGAATCGATTAATAATTCGCCACTTGATTTCTTTTCCAGTCCCATGAGGATTTTAACTAGCGTTGTTTTACCAGAACCATTTGGTCCAATTAAACTGATGAATTCGCCATCGTTGATTTGAAAATTTAAGTCATGAAAAACTAATTGATTACCAAATCGTTTAGTTAAGTTTTGTGCTCTAATCAATTTGTTCACTCTCTTTGTAAAATTTTAGATAATTGTTGATATTGCGATAACATCCATTCTTGATAAGTTTTGTCTTTAGGCAAAGTTTCAGTCACTTTGAGAACGGGGATGTTATTTTTCTTTGCCATTTTTACTAAGTTATTAACAAGTTTGCTGTCAGTTTGACTGTTGAGAACGAAGAAGGCAATTTTTTTGTCTTTGATGCCTTGATGCATTTTTTTGATTTCAGACGGTGTTGGATCAGTACCATTTTCAACTGCCTTTTCAAAACTCTTGTTAGTGACTTTGAAGCCTAAAGCAGAAATTGAATAGTCAAAAACAGGTTCACTGACATAAACATTTTTGTTAGGCAATTTTTCTGACAGTTGCTTGAGTTTAGTTAATTCGTTTTGCACAGGCTTTAACGAGTTGATATATTTTTGAGCGTTCTTTTCATAATATTGTTTATTCTTAGGATCTTTCTTGGCTAATTTTTTAGCTAAGAGGCGCGTATATTTAGGCATAGTTTGAGGATTGTACCAAATATGAGGATTGTCGCCAGTTTTTTTGTGCATGACGTCTTCACCTATTTTAATGAAGGAATCATCAGATTTTTTGTTCAATTTATTCATCCAAGAATCATAACCTAAACCGTTAGCAACCGTGATGTCAGCTTTACTAACTTTTTTAGCAGTATCAGTCGTTGGTTCGTAGTCGTGAGGGTCGATAGCGGGGTTGTTGATCAATGAAGTAACAGTTCCCTTATTACCGACGACTTTTTTAGCAGCTTCGCCATAAAAATCGGTTGTGGTGATGATGTTTAGCTTCTGTGAAGAACTTGAAACTTTTTTGTTAGAGCAGCCTGATAAAAATGCTAAAAACAGACTGCAGATAAGAATGATTCCAAAAAGTATTCGGTACTTTTTAAACATAGATTTTTCTCCCTTAATAATAAAAATTACTATTTAATCTTAATGTAAGTTCATCAAAATGTAAATGATAAAATTTATCATTTGAATAAAAACAAAAAAAGAACCACAGAGAACTCTGTGATTCTGACTAAAGTTGCTTCTTTAAATAATCGGCTAATTTAGAAACGTCTTGTTTGATTTCATCGCGAGCTTCAATAAAAGCTTTGGCAATTTCTTCTTCGCTGCCAGAAGCTAGTGCAGGGTCGTTTATAGGCCAATGCAACCAGCGAGCGTGTTGAGGAATAATGCATTTATCACGTGCTTCGCCACAAAGAGTAATAACAATTGTAGCTTCTTGCATAAACTTTTCATCGATTACTTGTGATTTTTGATCTGAAATATCGATTCCATCATCTGACATAGCTTGAACAGCTCTTTGATTGAGTCCATCAGCTCTGATTCCGGCACTTCTGACGTCCCAATCAGGTAGGAAACTTTTAGCATAGCCCTCAGCCATTTGGCTACGGCAGGCATTGCCACTACAAATAAAGTAGATAGTTTTTTTCACTAATTTTTAATTCCTAATTTGATTTGACATTCAGGGCAGAGACCATAAACTTCCATATGATTGCCGGAAATCATATATCCAGATAGTTCAGCAGTCTTTTCTTCAAAGTTTTTTTCGGTATCGCCAAAACCGGGATACGTAACATCGACAATACGTCCACAGTTCGTGCAAATAGCGTGATAGTGGGGAGTACCAAAGTAATCATAGTGGGTACTGCCGTCACCGTTTTGAAGTTCAACGACTAAATGATGGTCAACAAAGGTGTTTAAGGTATTATAAATCGTAGATGAACCGACGTTAGGTAGTTCTTTGCCCACACCGTCGCGGATTGTCTCAACTGTTGGATGATTATGATGGCTAACTAAGTAGGCCAAAATAATGTGGCGTTGTGGCGTGACTCTTAATTTGTGTTCTTTCAAGACCTGTAACGTTTCTTCCATTACGGCATTACTAGCCATGAGCAATCTTCCTTTCTATCTAAGAATCATTACAGCTTGATTATATTACTAAATATATGATAATTCCAAGAAAAGAAGACTTTTCTGCTGAAATCGCTTTTATGTCACTAATTGTTTACTTTTCAGAAAGCCTGCGTTATTATGTACTCGTTAGCAGATGAGAACCATTCCAATCTGAGATACAATTAAGGAGTGAGCTAAATGCCTAAAGAAAAAAAGAAACAAAGTTTAGCTGAAAAGATCAATGTTATGCGTGCCAGTGTCATGGGCGCTAATGATGGAATCATTTCAGTTGCCGGAATTGTTATCGGTGTTGCTGGAGCCCAAAGCAACAGTCACGCTATCTTCTTGTCAGGGATTGCCGGAATGTTAGCCGGTACTATCTCAATGGCAATGGGCGAGTGGGTCTCTGTAAGTACCCAACGTGATAGTGAAAAGCGTGCGATTGAAAAAGAATCAGCCGCTTTAGATGGGCATTATGAAGAAGAATTCAATTCGATTCGTGATAAATATCAAAGTACTGGGATTTCCAATGAATTAGCAACTCAAGCCACTACCGAAATGTTAAGCGATGATCCGATAGATGTTGCTGTTCGTGAAAAATATGGTTTTAATCCTAAAGAGCAGACTAGTGCTATCTCAGCTGCGTTGGCATCAATGATATCATTCCCAACCGGTTCGATTTTGCCATTGGTCTCAATCACGATGTTTCCCGAAAATATCAGAATGATTGCGACTGTCATCGCCGTTATCATCGCTTTAGTAATTACCGGATACGCTGCCGCAACCCTTGGCGGAGCTAAACGAGGCAAAGCTGTTATTAGAAACGTTGTCTCCGGACTTTTAACAATGTTCGTAACCTTTGCAATTGGTTCGCTATTTGCACACTAGTAGGGAGGAAGAAAAATGAAATCAGTGACTATGACTAAACCTAAAAAACAAAAGAAAACTATGGCCGAACGTTCCAATACTCTCCGTGCTGGTGTTCTAGGATCAAACGATGGTATCTTGACCGTTGTCGGTGTCTTGTTCTCAGTCGCCGTAGCAACGACCAACACCTTCACTATCTTTATTGCCGGATTATCTGACTTGCTAGCTTGTGCCTTTTCAATGGCTTCAGGTGAATATGCTTCAGTAAGTTCGCAAAAAGATACAGAAAGAGCCGCTATCGAAAAAGAACGCGACCTAATTAAAACTAATTATCAAGATGAATTAGAAGTAGTAGCAGCCTATTACGTCGACCGTGGCGTTAAGCAAGTTACTGCCGATAAAATTGCGAAAGAATTAATGGAAAAAGATGCCTTAGGAACCGTTGTCCGAGTTAAGTATGACCTACAATTAGGACATTACATGAGCCCCTGGGATGCAGCCTTTTCATCACTAGTATCAGCCTCAGCAGGTGGAATCTTTCCGTTAGTAGCCATGACCCTATTGCCAGCCTCAATCAAATGGCCCGGCACAATATTAGCCGTAACCCTATCAGTTGCCTTGACAGGATATTTAAGTGCTAAGTTAGGTGATGGATTAGTCAAGACAGCGATGGTAAGAAATATTATCGTTGGATTGATTACTATGGCTATTCACTATTCAGTTGGATTGATGTTGTAGAACAGAGAGCGCAACAAGCCCGGGAGCTACCGAGGATTAAGACAATTTCACAAATTGCTCGCGCACTTTGCGAGTGATTCGTGAAATAGGCTTAACCGGAAGTAGCTGGCTTGTGGAGCTCGTTTCCACTATATAGCCAGAACCAATGGTTATACAGCAAATAACCGTATGTTATTAAAGTTAAAAACATCCCCAAAGAAAAAATTATCATCATCAAAACCAAAAAAGAAGCTGAACCCCATTAAGAGTTCAGCTTCTTTTAATGTATCTAAACACAATTATACTTTTAGTTATTGTTCAATCTTTTTAATAACTTTAGCTGGAACGCCACCAACCAAAACGTTATCAGGAATATCCTTAGTTACAACAGCACCAGCAGCAATAACCGCACCATTGCCAATAGTAACTCCAGGACAAATTGTACAGTGGCCGCCAATCCAAACATCATTACCAATGTTAACAACTTTACCAATTCCAAGTCGCTGTTTGCGACCTTTAGCAGTCAATGGATGATTAACAGTATAAATATCAGTGTTTGGACCAATCCAAACATTGTCGCCAATATTAACTGGTGCAATATCTAAAATAGTTAAGTTATAGTTAGATAAAAAATTGTCACCTATATGAATATTTTTACCATAATCTACATTTAATCGACTATGAACAATCAAGTTTTTACCAGCCGAACCAAAAATTTCACGAGCTTTAGCCTCTTGCTTATCCGGTTGATTTTCTGGAATAGCATTAAAATCTCGACATAAAGTTGCGGAGTTAATCTTTCTATTAGCAACTTCTTGGTCAGTTAATTTATACCATTCACCATCTTCAAGCTTTTGTAATTCACTCTTAGCCATTTATATCTCTCCTATTTTACGGATATTGAAACCATTTGTATTTCCATAATCAATTCTAACCTTATTCCGGCTGATCTGCTGACAATGAAATTTTACGTAAGTCTTTAAATTCTTTCAAAAGTTCTTCGTACTTTTTAATCGCAAGGTTTGAAGAAGTTTTACCCAAAGGTAGATGCATAGGTAGATTGTCAAAGTTATTTACAACTTGATCAATGATAATTTCAGCAGCTTTTTGTGGATCACCAGGTTCATGGTGTGCACCAGTTGCATTTTGATTAATAAATTCAACAAATTGTTCATAGTCTTCATGAGTTGGTAGAGTTTTATGTGAAGAACGTCCCGCCCAGTCAGTACGGAATCCACTGGGTTCTACTAGCATAGTTTTGATACCAAGACCTTCGACCTCTTTGCGGATTGAATCAGTGATTCCCTCAACAGCATATTTTGTTCCATGATAGAAAGAAAGTGTTGGGAATGAATAAAGTCCGCCAATGGATGAAAAGTTTACAATTGCTCCCGATTTTTGTTTGCGCATGATTGGAAGCACTTGACGAGTCATATCGACTAGCCCCCAAACATTAACGTCAAACATATATTTAGCCTCATCAATTGCTGATTCCTCAAAAGTACCAAAATAGCCTATTCCGGCATTGTTTACTAAGACATCAATTTGTTTAAAATGGTCCATCGCTGAATTAACTGCATCAATAACTTGACTATGATTAGTTACATCGAGAATAACTTTAATGATTTGACCATGATCATATTGATCCAAATAATCTAATTGACCTGGCTTTCTTGAAGTAGCGACTAAATTAACATTCTTTTGTTGTGCTAATTTAATTGCTAATTGTTTTCCAAAACCAGTATGCGTACCGGTTACTAACCATGTTTTATTCATTTTAATAAATTCCTTCCTAATTAAATAATTATTTCTTAATTACGTGTGCTACAATACTGCTTAAACCATGGTTTAAGTCAAGAAAGGATTGAAATATTTTGCGATATTTAATTGGCGATGTTGCTAAAAAATTGAATTTACCAACGTCTACTTTAAGATTTTATGATAAAAATGGATTATTGCCATTTGTTGATCGTGATCAAGCTGGTCGACGTTCATTTAAAGATAATGACCTTAATTTTTTAGAAGTAATTGATTGTATGAAAAAATGTGGAATGACTATTAAAGAGATTCGCCATTTCATTAATCTTTGTATGAAAGGTGATATTACTCTTCAGGAAAGATATGATTTACTTAATAACGAAGAAAAATCAGTAAAGAATCAAATTGAAAATTTACAAGATCAATTAGACTTTTTACATTATAAAATGTGGTACTTTAAAACTTCATTGCAGGCTGGTACTGAGGAAGTTCATATGGTCGATACAGATGAGGGTGAAAGGGTAAATCCCGATATTCATGAACAATATCAAGCGGCTCTATCAAAGTGTCAAGATATTAAAGAATTAATTGAATATCAAGAACAGTATCAATCAGAATATAAATAAATTGATGCTAAGTTTTAATTATTTCACTACCTAAGAGACGGGTAGTGATTTTTTGTTTAGTCTTATGAGTTAAAAATCAACATTCCCAAATCTCCCAACAATTGTTATACTGAAAGCGATTACAAAAATAAACAAAAGTAATTAGACTGCGAGGTTTTAACAATGAAGCGAGAATTTGAAAAGTTTATTGAAGCACTGCACGAAGGAGTAGTACCAGCAACTGGTTGTACTGAACCGGTAGCCGTAGCATATGGAGCGGCCGTCTGTGCAAAATATCTGCCATCTAAAAAAGTAGATAAAATCGACGTGCATGTTTCTTTAAATATCATGAAAAATGCAATGGCCGTCATGGTTCCAGGAACTAAAGAGCCAGGCCTGCAAATTGCCGCTTCAGCTGGTGCTCTAGTTGGTAACCCCAATGCCAAGTTAAAAGTTATTTCTAAGATAAAAAATAGTGACCTGCCAGAAATCAAAACCTTAGCACATTCGGGAAAAGTCAAAGTTAGCTTAGCTAAAGTTGATGATGATTTGTATGTTGATGTGACAGTTGTCAGTGGTAAAGATAGCGTGACAGTTTATATTGCCGATGACCACACGAATATTTTTAAAATAGTTAAAAATGACCAAATATTATATGAAAAAGATCGTCCTAAGCCTCATGCTAAATCAGCTTTGAAACTTTACATGCAGACGCAAAAATTCGAAAATATCTGGGATTTTGCAATGGAAATTCCACTAGAAAAAATTGCCTTCATGAAAAAATCCGCTGATTTAAACGTGGCTTTGTCAAAAGAAGGCTTGACGAATTCATATGGGATGAACTTAGGCCGCTCATTAGTTGAAGATTCTGGGAAAGCTACTTTGGAAAATCAAATTTTGACTTATACCGTTGCTGCTTCAGATGCTCGAATGGGTGGTGCAACTTTACCAGCAATGTCCAATTCTGGTTCTGGAAATCAAGGGATTTCAGCGACAGTTCCCGTTTGGGTCGTGGCTAAAGAAAATAATTCTTCTGAGGAAAAATTGATTCGGGCTTTAACTTTATCGCATCTGACGGCAATTTACATTCACGCTTTTTTGCCAGTGCTTTCAGCCTTTTGCGCGGCAGATTCAGCTGCTATGGGTGCAAGCGTTGGTGCTTGTTATTTGTTAGGCGGTGACTTTGAAACTGCTTCTATGTCAATCAAGAATATGGCAGGAGATTCGGTAGGGATGGTCTGCGATGGGGCAGGCTGTTCTTGTGCAATGAAAGTTGCTAGCTCGGTTTCTTCGATGTATCGTGGGATGAAATTGGCTATGAAGGGGATTGTTGTTCCTAGTAGCAATGGATTGGTTTGCAACGATGTTGATGAGACTATTCGGGGGATTGGTGAACTGGGTAGTCAGGGGTTGAAGGAGACTGATCCGGTTATTTTGGATATTATGATGAATAAGAGTTGAGATTTATTGTATAAAAATAGCGGTGGTAACCTCTTTAGGGTTGCTGCCGCTTGTTTTTACTGTTTAAATTATATATTTATATAACCATGCGTTATTTTGTTAATAACCACTGGTTTTAGTTTTATAGTGGAAACGAGCTACACAGGGGCAACCCATTCCGGTTAAGCCTATTTCACGAATCGCTCGCAAGGTGCGCGAGCAATTTGTGAAATTGTCTTAATCCTCGTGGGCTGAGCGCCCCTGCTCCGCTCTCTATCTGAAACGAGCTCCGCAAGCCAGCTACTTCCGGTTAAGCCTATTTCCCAAACCGCTCGCAAGGTGCGCGAGCACTTCGTGAAATTGTCTTAATCCTCGTGGGCTGAGCGCCCCTGCTCCGCTCTCTATTTTGTTTTCAACATCAAATCCAATGACTTCTGCAATTCTTCCAATTGTTTTTCATCATGACAATTTGAGTTCTTCCTAATATTTTGGGCGATCACTAACTTCATCGCTTTATCAACGCTTGATTTAACTGCTGATAATTGCATTAAAACGTCGGTACAGGGTTTTTCTTCGTCCATCATTCTTAATACGGCGTCTAATTGGCCGCGGGATCTTTTTAGACGACTGACGATTTTTTTGCTTGCGATTTCTTCTTGTGTTTGTGCCATAATTAACCTCCCAATTTGATTTGTTGTTACAATTATACCCATATGGGTAAAGGGTAGCAAATAATTGCTTTATTTTTCCACAGGGTCCTATAAAATCAAAATAGTTGCGTCATTTTACCCTAGGGGGTATATTATCAGTATAAAGATATGAGAAGGAGATTGAATGATGGCTAATATTACAGAATTATCTGATAAGACATTCAATGACGAGACAAAAGAGGGACTTGTAATCACTGATTTTAATGCTGATTGGTGTCCTCCATGTAAAATGATGAACCCAATTCTGGAGAAGCTATCTTCAAAAGATGAGTTAGGGGATAAGATTAAGTTCACTTCTATGAACGTTGATCACAACCCTGATACTCCTAATAATTTCGGTATTCAAGGAATCCCAACATTTATCGTTAAAAAAGACGGCAATGTTGTCGGACGTCTCGTTGGTTACCAACCAGAAGCTAAGTTCCGCATGGCTTTAGAGAAGTTTATGTAAAAAATTATTTTTGGCGTGAATCTGCAAAATAAGATTCACGCTTTTTTTCTGCTCAAAAGGTGTTAATATGGTTCATGGAAACGGTTACATTAAGATGAAAGGGTGCGTGATGATGATAAATTTACCAGTGACGAGTAAATTTTTTAGATGGGACGACGGTGAGATAATCACAATCGATTTCGACCGGTCAGTCGACTTCAATCCTAACGACTATCCAGAGCTAACCGAGATTGGACATTGGATTATTTCAGATGACTTATCCAAATTCTATTTAGTTCATAAAGACCGAGCAGAATTTCCTGACAGAGTAATCAATCAAATTTTAGGCGATTTGAATTTGAATGGTTACGAACTGATTCACAGTGGAGCAACTTATGCATAACGAGTCAAAAAAGCCGAATTGAGCGGCTTTTTTACTTTTTATTGGAACTCAACAAAACGCTTGCTCCAAAGTTCTTCAAAAAATGAAATCGTATCTTCAGCTGTTAAATAATCGTTGTCAAAAGTTGTCGTCATATCGTGCTCCATTAAAATCTTGTAACCTAATCCATGTGCCATGACGATAGTGGCATTACAGGTATATTCTGTCTGTGCACCACAAATTTCAAGGGTCCGAATACTATTTTGCATCAACAGTTCATTCAAATTCGTTTTAAAGAAGGCATTGTCGTGAGATTTTTCTACGATTAGGTCTTCTTTTTGTTTGTCCAATTCTTTGGGGAACTTCCATAGATCACTGTCATGAACAACGTTTTGATCATGATGTTGTACAAAAATAATTGGTAAATTAGCTTGTCGATATAAAGTAATACGGTCATTAACTTTTTTGAGCAATCCTTTAAAGTCATAACTATATTGAAGTGCTTTTTGAAAATCGAGAACAATCAGTGCTTGTGCTAATTTTGACATGAGCTCACTTCCTTAAATTTTTCCTAAAGCGAGCGTAACATTGCTATTTATTATATGAAAGCGATATTATGGCAAAATGTCTCTTTTTGAAATTTGCCGATATAGAAGGGTGTGATTTATAATGAAGTTTACTAAAATATAAGGAAAACAATATGAAAAAATTAAAAATTATTTCTATATTATTCGGAGCAGTTGTTTTAGTGGCTTTAGCAATTGGTGGAGTTTTTGTTTATAAAACCCAACAATCGCTAAATTCATTGAATACAGCTAACTCCAGTGTTTCCAAGAAAATCAATCAGGGTAAGCCTTTTTCAATTCTTTTATTGGGGGCCGATACAGGAACTGATGGCCGAGTCGATCGAGGGAATTCTGATACGATGATGCTTTTGACCTTGAATCCAGCTAAGAAAAAGACTGTTGCCTATTCGATTCCTCGTGATGCTCTAGCTGAAATGGTCGGAGATAAGGAAAAGAATGTTCAAAAAATCAATGCTGCTTATAATATTGGTTTGGCAACGATGGCTAAAAAGACAGTGGGCAGTTTCTTAGGCGTTCCAGTTGATTATCATGTAGCCATCAATATGAAAGCCTTAGAAAAAACAGTTGACTTCGTCGGTGGCGTGACTGTCAAGAGTGATCTCAATGTGTCATTTGATGGGATAACGATTCCTAAAGGAACGCATCACTTAAATGGCAAACAAGCTTTAACTTATGCACGGATGAGGTATCAAGACCCACGTGGAGATTATGGTCGTCAAATTCGTCAGCAACAAATTTTAAAGGCGGTCGTCAAAAAACTTGAGCAGCCTAAGTATCTTGCTAAATTGCCTGATTTGATTAAATCGTT
This sequence comes from Companilactobacillus halodurans, assembly GCF_009600995.1. Classification (NCBI taxonomy): domain Bacteria; kingdom Bacillati; phylum Bacillota; class Bacilli; order Lactobacillales; family Lactobacillaceae; genus Companilactobacillus; species Companilactobacillus halodurans. The sequence goes on from NZ_VDFO01000002.1 coordinate 39,062, forward strand.
AGGTTCAGATATCAATACTGATTTAACGACTAGTCAAATCGACCAGATTATTTTGAAGTATCATAATGCTTCTAAATCGATGAGCTTCAATCAGCTGCAAGGACAGACGGCTTGGATCAATCAAAGTTCGTATCAAGTTTTGCCTACGCAAACGCTCCAACAGGCTTCAGATAAGTTACGTGCTAATTTAGGACTTGATTCAGCTACATTAGACAACACGGAAACCAAATTGAATGCGAAAAATAAATCGTTCTTCAATGATGAAGATAATACTGATTATAAGACTTATGGATTAGATAAGACTTATTACAGCAACAATACATATTAAAAATACTCCATAACATTTAGATGAAGAATCTAAGTGTTGTGGAGTATTTTTTATAATGTGACATCAGCGATTATTTGACTGTGCTCATAAGGGAAATGCGATTCAGAAATTTCAAATGGTTGACCATCATCAAGATAGCTTAATTGATTGATGACTAAAACGGGTTCGCCAATTTCTTTTGCAATGCCAGTTTTAATGTCATCTTGATCAGCTTTTTTGGCACTGACCACTCGATGAGAGCCCTCAATGCTTAGGCCTTCGCTTTGTAAATGTCCATAAATCGATTTTTTCAAAATATCGTCGGTTAAGGTCGTGATAGAAGTGGGCATGATAGTGTGCTCATAAGCAAAAACTTCTTTGTTGACGTAACGGACTCTTCGAATCACATAAACTGGTTCGGTGTCTGGAATCAATAGTTGTTCAGCTTCTTTTTTAGTAGGGATGCGGGCTGATAATTCAACGATTTTACTGGTAACTTTTTTGCCCTCATTGGTTCTGGTAGCTCCCAAAGGTTTGTCGATTGGGGAAACAACTCCAAATTCGCTTTTATCGATTTTATAATCTTTGCGAACAAAAGTACCAGCACCACGCTTTGAGTAAACCATCCCTTCAACGACTAGCTGTTGAATAGCTTTGTGGACAGTAATGCGGGTAGTACCGAAATTTCGAGCCATTTGATTTTGATCTGGCATCAGCTCCCCAGGCGCATATTTGCCAGTCTTTATTTGCTGGCGTAATTTGTCAGCGACCTCTTTATATTTATATGCCATAATTGTTCTCTTTTTTCTCGATAGTGTTTCCTACTAAGTTTAGCATTTTTATTAGTCTTTTTCTGCCCTTAAATAAAAGTATATACTTTTTATAAAATAAGTATTTACATAGGTCGAAAACGATGTATAATGAAAGCGTATTCAAAAGATAAATAAACGAAAGGACGGTGTAATATGACGGAAGAATTACCAGAGGATTTTGCTTGGGGCAACTCGAGTTCCAGCATGCAAACTGAAGGTGCTTTTGATATCGGAGGAAAAGGCAAGTCGGTTTACGATGTCAGACCCGCCACAAAGGATGCGTCAGATTGGCATGATGCTATTGATGAATATCATCGTTACAACGAAGATTTCGATTTGATGGCAAAAGAAGGGATGAATTTCTATCGTTTCCAAATATCATGGAGTCGCGTTAATCCAATGGGTGATGGGGATTTCAATGAGGAAGGAATCAAGTTTTATGACAAGCTGATTACTGCGTTACTAAAACGTGGCATCACGCCAATGATTTGCCTGTATCACTTCGATATGCCACTGCACTTAGCAGAAGAATATAACGGCTTTTTATCACGTCATGTGGTGGACGCTTTTGTTCGTTACGGAATTGAAATGGTTAAGCGTTTTGGTGACCGAGTCAAGTATTGGATTACTTTTAACGAACAAAACCTCTATCACACTAGCGGCGCATTTAGGATTGCTGGTTATTTGAAGGGTGATAAAACAATTGATGAATTGTATCAAATCAGTCATCACGTTATGTTGGCTCATGCTGGCGTTGTTAACTATATTCACGAACAAACTGATTGCAAGACTGGGGGGATGTTAGCTTATAGCGAAGTGTATCCAGCTTCTCCAAAGCCCAAAGATATCTTATACGCTCGTCAAATCAATGAATTTTTGAATCGCGACTTGTTGGATGTCTTTGTCTTTGGACGTTATTCAAAGGAAGTTTTGACCTTTGTTAAAAACCATCAGATTGATATGGATTATCAGTTGAATGATGATGAGGCGCTTGTAAAAGTGACGTCAGATTTTATTGCATTTAGCTATTATAGGAGCGATACGATTAGTTCAGATCTTGTTCCAGAAGGAACTATTCCTAATTATTACCTTGATAAGGGCGTAAAAAAGAATCCATATCTGAAATCATCGGAATTTGGTTGGCAAATCGATCCCTTAGGATTTAGAGATATTTTAACTAAGGTTTACAACGAGTACGGTGTCCCAATGTTTCCAATTGAAAATGGAATTGGTTTACGTGAAGAATTCGATGGTAGTGAGATTCAAGACGATGAGCGCATTGAATACCATCGTGAGCATATTCAAGCTATGAAAGATGCTATTTTTGAGGATGGCGTCGAAGTTATCGGTTATTTAGGATGGGGCCTAATTGATATCCCAAGTTCCAGCGGCAATATGGACAAGCGCTATGGAACGGTTTATGTCAACCGAACTAACCATGACTTGAAAGATATGAAACGTGTTCCAAAGAAGAGCTATTGGTGGTTGCAACACGTTATTAAAACTAATGGCTCAGATTTATCAGATTTAAAGTAGTAAAAAAATATTCTGGGGGCGAATTTTATGGCTAGTGAATCAACATCAGAAAAACTAGAACATAATTCTTTCTTAGATAAATTCACTAAGGTTTCTGTCACAGTTGGTAATTGGGTTTATCTAAGATCGTTACGTGATGCTTTCGCTGTTATCTTGCCAGTCTTTATTATCGCTGGTTTAGGTACATTGCTTAATAACACGGTTTTCGTTTGGTTATTCAAGGGTGCTACTTTAGCAAAAGTTCAAGTTTTTGGTAATGCCATATCAAATGGTACTTTGAACGTTGCCGGTGTCTTAGTTGCACCTATGATTGGCTTCATGTTGGCTCGTAATAAAGGATTCAATAATCCGATTGCGGCTTCTGCCATGTCTTTGGCATGTCTATTCATCATGATGCCTGGTTCTATTTCTTTAGCTGGTATGAACGGTAAGACCATGCACACTGTTACTGGTGGTATGAGTTATCTAAATACTGGTACACAAGGTATGTTCGGTGGTATCATCGTCGGACTTGTGGCTACGGCTATTTTTATCAAATTAGCTGGTATCAAAAAATTACAGATTAATTTAGGTGAAAATGTTCCACCTGCAGTTAGTCAATCATTCAGCGTTTTGATTCCTGCTTTGATTTTGATGTCAATCTTTGCTTTGATTGCTGCATTATTAGCTGGTTTGTTCAACGCCGATTTGATCAATTTAATCAAGGATTGGATTCAAGAACCACTTCGTGGATTTAACACAAGTATTGTTGGCTTTTGTGTCATTTACTTCTGTGCTAACTTCCTCTTTACTTTGGGTATTCACCAAACAGTTATTTCAGGTTCTTTGATGGATCCACTGGTATTGATCAATATGAACCAAAATATGTTAGCTTATGCTCACCATGCACAAATTCCTAACATCATCACTACTTCTTTCGTATCAAACTACGTTTTAGTTGGTGGTTCTGGTTCAACAATTTCTTTAATTATCGCTATTCTTCTCTTCAGTAAAGTTAAAGCTGGTAGAGATGTTGCTAAACTATCGTTGGCACCTGGTATTTTCAATATCAACGAACCTATGATTTTTGGTTATCCTATCGTCTTCAACTTACCATTGATGATTCCATTCGTATTATTCCCAGTTATTGGTGCTTTGATGGGATACTACGCAACGCTTCTAGGTTGGGTATCAAGAACAGTCGTCTTAGTACCATGGACAACGCCGCCTTTGATTGGTCCATATCTATCGACAGCCGGTGATTGGCGGGCCGTTATCCTACAAGTCATTATCCTAGCAATTGGTGTTTTCTTATATCTTCCATTTATGAAGATCAGTGAACGTGTTGCTGCAAAGCAAGCTGAAATGAATTTGGACCCTAAGGCTTAATTATGAAAGTTTGGTTCAGTTATCTCGCCATTGCTGGTTTGATTCTTTTAGGATTATTTGACCTAGTAAATTTTGGGTTGAGCATCACAACCGTAAGCACCTTTGCAATTGCAATCCTCTTTATTATTTCTTTGTACAATTCATTGCAAAATAAAAAGATGCAGAGTAAAAAAATTAAATAATAAAAATGGCAAAATTCTATATAGAATTTTGCCATTTTTTGATACTTAATTAAAAAATGAGTTTTAATCAATAAAAAATAATTTTTGAGAGTAAAAGAGTAAAACTTTGAACTAAATATTTAGTAAAAATCGATGACGTTTGTAAATTATCTCACAAGTTTTAAGAAATTGATTGGAATTACTAATTAGATTAGAAAGCTCTTAATGATTGATATAAAGGCAATCTGTTATACTATTCAAAGACAGGTGTTTACGGTAATTAAACAAAAATGATATTTTAAGGAAATTAGTCGAAATAATGTGACAAAGGTCACAAAAAGATATTGTTTTTAATTATTGCAACCGTTAACATTGGAATTGGAATGAAAAAGAGAAAAGGAGGGCGTAATTTCTAAAGAATTTTAATTTATTCGATTAAATTAATGCTTACTTTTTAAGTATAAGTAGGAGGCATTTTGTATGAAAAAGAGCCTGTCTAAGTCAGCATATGGAGGAATTTCTGGGGAGAAATACGTTCCATATGTGACTGATAAAGATAATCATGGTGGCAACTCGATTATTATGATTATGGGTGCCATCTTGGCAGTGATTTTCGCCGCATCGACTGCTTATTCAGGGATGAAAGCTGGATTGACAGTTGCTGCAGGGATACCAGGATCAATTATTGGTTCAGGATTAGTTGCTGCTTTTGCAAAAAAGAAGGGAATCCTCGGCAAGAACCTTCTCCAAGGGATGTCCAGTGGTGGTGAATCAATTGCCAGTGGAATGATTTACGTCTTGCCCGCCATTATTGTTATCGGTGGTCGAATCAATTTCATTGCTGGGGTTTTAGTTGGGGCCTTGGCTGTACTCTTTGCGATTGGAACGTCTTCATTAGTTCAAAATTATTTAGTCGTCGAAGAGCATGGAAAATTGGTCTACCCTGAATCAATGGCCATTTCAGAAGCTTTAGTAGCGTCCGAAGCCGGAGGGGATTCCTTGAAATTTATGGGAATCGGCTTTGGTATCGGTGGAGTCTTGACTCTGTTCACGACCCAAGTGTTCGGTTGGATTAACAGTACCATCACCTATGTTGGTAATTCGTTTTATCGCTGGAAGATGTCGACTGAAGTTAATCCAATGTTAGCCGGAATCGGATTCGTTGTTGGTTTAGATGTTGCTTTGACAATGTTTGCTGGTTCAGTGCTATCGAATTTTGGTATCACGCCACTGATTGCTAACTTTACCCAAATGGCTGGCAATCATGCTAAGGATTGGAACGATGTCAGTGTTGCCGTCAATCAAATGGGCGTCGACCAAGTCGCAGGATCATATTCGAAATATATTGGTGCTGGTATGATGCTTTGCGGTGGAATTGTTGGTGCCGTTAAGTTGATTCCAGTTATCATTACTTCAATCAAGAAGACTTTAAATGCTAGAAATGGCAACAATGATGATCGTAATCTCTTAGGAATTTGGTCATTATTGATTGCTGTTATTGCAATTTTTGTCGTAGGTTTCTTTATCTCTGGTAACATTGCCATGGCAATCGTTGGTGGAATCCTTTCAATTATCTTGGCCTTGTTATTCGTTATCGTATCTGCCAGATTAGCTGGTACTATTGGGTGTTCCAATGCGCCTGTATCTGGTATGACTATTGCTTCTTTAGTTATTATGACTTTAGTCTTCGTCATCTTTGGCTGGACTAGCAATGCTAATAATCAAATTCTATTATTATTTGGAGTCTTCATCGTTACAGCCATCTCTGTTGGTGGTGCCTACATGCAGACTCAAAAAGTAAATTACGTTATCGGTGGCAATAAAAATGAAATGATGAAGTATTTCATGATTGCCGCTATGATCGGTGTCATTATCGTGGTCGGAATGACTGTAATTCTCGAACCACAATTGAAGATTACCGGTTCAAATCCACCATTTGGTATGCCACAAGCTAACTTGATTGCAACATTGACAACCGGAATCATGTCAGGAAATCTTCCTTGGATTATGATTATTATCGGTGTCGTTATTGCGGTCGTTTGTTGGATGCTGGGACTATCAATTATGACTGTCGCTTTAGGATTTTATCTACCAATCTCGACTACTTCAATTATTTTAGTCGGTGCTTTGATTAAAATGTTGATTGAAAAAATTACTAAAGATAAACAATTACAAGATAAAAGAGTTCAAAGCGGTATCAGTCTTTCATCAGGATTAATCGCCGGAGGTTCAATCATTGGACTCATCGGAATAATCTTGCACGTAACCAACGTATTAGGCGACAAGACGCCAACAGGATTTGCTGGCAGCAACGCCGTTGGTTTAATATTACTGGCAGTTTTAATCGTTTCAATTATTCTACCTTTGGTCAATATTAAAAAAGAAGCCAAGTAGGAGGTAAGTTAAATGGCAAAGCGTCGTCCTAAATTAACTGAAGAAGATTTAAAGCACATGGTATTTAAGAAGAACCCTGAAGTAACTTATCAAAGAAAAGCAGGCATCATTACCATTGTGAGAAAACAAGATCATCCCATTCAAAAATTTTTCCGGAAATTACACGTTCACATTCCTGAAAAATCTTATTTAGAGATGGATGAATATGGAAGCTACGTCTTCACCAAGGTTAATGGACATCGAAATGCTTATGAGATTGGCAAGGAACTAGCCGAAAAGTTTCCTGACACCGATAAGTATCGCTATACCAGATTGATACTTTTCTTACAACAAATAGAAGACGTTGACCATTTAATTGAACGAGTTTCATAATGAAATAAGAATAAAAATTTACTGGGGGATTTAAAAATGACAGATCGCATCGAATTATCAGCATGTACATCAATCATGGTAGGTAAAAAGGCCTCAATGGATGGAGCAACTTACATCTCCAGAAATGAAGACCGTTTGAATGCTATTTATAGAAAAAGAATTATCGTTCAACCTGCTGTTTCAGGCCGTAAAGAAACTTATGTTTCACCATATAATAAGATGACAGCACCTTATCCAGAAAGTGGCTATCGTTATACATCAACGCTTGACGCTGACCAAAGTACTGGACCAAACGAAGAGGATGGCTTTAACGAAAAAAATGTTGGTGTCAGTGCTACCGAAAGTGTTTATGCCAATGAAAAAGTTTTAGCCTTTGATCCATATGTTAAAAATGGTTTAGCTGAAGATTCCTTAGCAACCTTAGTCTTGCCATACATCGATTCCGCTCGCGATGGAGTAAAGTATTTAGGTAAGTTAGTTGCTAAATATGGTTCAGCCGAAGGAAATGGCTTGCAATTCAACGACAAAGACGAAGTTTGGTACATGGAAGTAGTTACTGGACACCAATGGGTAGCCGTACGTATTCCAGATGACAGCTATGCCGTAGCTGCTAATCAAGTTGCCATTCAAGACATTGACTTCAACGACCCCGAAAACTTCATGTGGGCTGATGGCATCCAAGACTTCGTAGAAAAGCATGACTTGAACCCAGACTTCGACCGTTGGGACTTCAGACATATCTTTGGCACAGATACTGAAAAAGACCACCACTACAACACGCCACGTGTTTGGTTTGCACAACGCTATTTGAACCCATCGATTGAACAAGACCCAGAATCAGCTGAATTGCCATTTATCAGAAAAGCTGAAAAGAAAATTTCAGTTGAGGATATTCAATACCTATTGAAGTCACACTACAATGAAACAAAGTATGACCCACTAGGAAACGGCAGCGAGCACGACAAGAAAACATATCGTTCAATCTCACTATCAAGAACAGCCAACTCACACATCTTGCAAATGAGAGACTCAGACAAGAATGGAGCTGCCGGAGTAGAATGGACAGGCTTTGGAATCCCAAGCTTCTGCCCACAAGTACCATTCTTTACAAACGCCAACGACATCGACGAATCATACAGCTATACACCAGAAAAGATGGACCTAAAGAGCGCCTATTGGTTATATGAAGCCTTAGCAATGGTAGTAGAATCACACTACAAAGAATTCGTAGAACCAAACCTAGACTATCAAAAAGCCTTATCAGAATGGGCCAGAAGAAAAATCGATGCAGTCGACCAAAAAGCAGTGAAAATGGAAGGTAAAGAATTAACAGAATACCTAACAGAGCAAAATCATGAAATAGTTAAACATTATAATGAAGAAACAAAGAAACACCTAGCAGATTTGGTAACACAAGGAACGGAGCTGTCCAAGTTGACATTTAAGATGGATCCAAATCTCTAGAGAGTGAAACAGGGGCGCCCAGCTCACGAGGACTAAGACAATTTCACGAAGTGCTCGCGCATTTTGCGAGCAGTTTGGGAAATAGGCTTAGCCGCAATGAGTTGCCCCTGTGTAACTCGTTTCCACTATGCTGCAAAGAAGCGAATCAGTTTAGAGCTATTAAAAATTCAAAATTCCAAAGCAAATTTCCGTTAATAAGCAAAAAATCAGGAATTTTAGACATAATAAGACTTGATAACTTCAAAACGCTTCACCAAAAATCAGCAAAACGAAACGAATCTCCAACCAAAAAATACCAAACCAAACCAAAAAAAACACCCAATCCCAAAAAATCTCCAAAAATAACAGAGATAAATCCAGATTAGGTGTTTTTTCTATGTCTAAAAATCTCCACAAAGCCCATAATAAAACACGTCCATAAGACAATTCCAACTATCTAAAATGTCCATAAAACTCCAACTAATAACAATGACCTCAAACCAAAAAAATTGTAAACTTATAAATAATATATAAAAAAATCACTAAAACAAGAAAAACCGAGGTAAATAATCATGAAAGATATCCGTTTCAAAAGTGTCTTCGATATCATTGGTCCAGTTATGATAGGACCCAGCAGTTCCCATACTGCCGGAGCAGCCAGAATTGGCAAAGTTGTTCACGATATCTTTGGCGAAAAGCCAGAAAAAATCACTATCGATCTTTACGAATCCTTTGCTAAAACTTATCGCGGTCATGGAACCGATGTAGCCATTGTCGGCGGTTTATTAGGAATGGAACCAGACGATAGAAGATTATCCGATTCCTTGAAGATTGCTTATGAAGAAGGAATCAAGGTAGCTTTCGTACCTAAAAGCGATAAAGTCGATCATCCTAATACCGCTAAAATCAATTTGGTCAAAGGAGACCATCAATTATCAGTTACCGGAATCTCCATTGGTGGCGGAAATATCCAAATTTCTGAAATCAATGGTTTTAAGATGTCTTTGAGTTTAGGCACGCCAACATACATTACTGTCCATAAAGATATTGCTGGGATGATTGCCAAAGTAACGGAAGTGTTCTCCGAATTCGATATCAATATCGGTACGATGACCGTTACCAGAACAGCCAAGGGCGAAAAGGCTTTGATGATACTTGAAGTCGATGAACGCTATGACAAGGAAAATATTTTGAAAAAACTCCAAGCATTGCCCAACGTGGATAATGCCACTTACTTTGAATAGGGGATGAGACAATGTTTTATACAATTAAAGAGTTAGTTAAAAAGAGTGCTGATTATGATTCTGTTGCCGACTTGATGGTTCAAACGGAAATGGAAAATACAAACCGTTCAAAAGAATTTATTCGTTCACAAATGGAACGCAATTTAAAAGTTATGGAACAGTCGATTGCGGAAGGAATTGCTGGCGTTAGATCAGTAACTGGTTTAACTGGTGGCGATGCTAAAAAAATGGATGCTTATATCAAAAAAGGCGACTTTTTAAGCGGACAACCGATTCTTGAAGCAGCCAGAAATGCTGTAGCGGTCAATGAAGTCAACGCTAAGATGGGCTTGATTTGTGCGACGCCGACTGCAGGTAGTGCTGGGGTCTTAGCTGGAGTTTTAGTAGCTGTCAGAGACCGCTTAAAAATGACTCGCGAACAACAAGTTGACTTTTTGTTTACAGCTGGAGCTTTTGGTTTAGTGATTGCCAATAATTCTTCAATTGCTGGAGCAGAAGGTGGATGCCAAGCAGAAGTCGGCTCAGCTTCAGCTATGGCGTCAGCTGCTTTAGTTTGTGCTAAAGGCGGCAGTGCTCAACAAGCAGCTGAAGCAGTTTCAATTACTTTGCAAAATATGATGGGACTAGTTTGTGATCCTGTGGCTGGCTTGGTAGAAGTTCCTTGCGTAAAGCGTAATGCTTTGGGTTCTTCTCAAGCGATGATTTCAGCCGATATGGCTTTAGCAGGAATCACAAGTGTTATACCAACTGATGAAGTAGTCGAAGCAATGCACAAAGTTGGACAACAGATGCCATCTATTTTTAAGGAAACAGCTGAAGGTGGTTTAGCTACTACGCCAACAGCTTTGAAACTGAAAAAAGATATTTTCGGTGAATAATATTTTTTAATTTTAAAAGAGGGATGCACTATGAAACAACACAAACACGCTGCTTGTACTTCTATCTTAGTAGGTAAGAAAGCTTCATTAGATGGAGCAACCTACATAGCTAGAAATGAGGATAATTACGTTGCCAATTGGCCTAAGAAATTTTTTGTCCAGCCACAAGTTCATAATCGAAAAGAAACATATGTCTCGCCATACAATAATTTAACGGTTCAATTGCCAAGTGAGGGCTTGCGTTACACTTCGTCTCCCGATGCTAATCAAGACGAAGGCCTGTATGAAGAAGATGGTATCAACGAAAAAAATGTGGCGATGAGCGCAACTGAAAGCGTGTTTGCCAACGAAAAAGTTCTCGCCTATGATCCATTGGTTGAAAATGGCGTGGCAGAAGATTCAATCACGACCTTAGTTTTGCCTTATATCGATTCTGCTAGAGCTGGCGTGGAGTATTTAGGCAAATTGATTGCTAAATTTGGTTCGGCTGAAGGAAATGGCGTCTTATTCAGCGATAAAAATGAAGTTTGGTACATGGAAATTGCCACAGGGCACCATTTTGTAGCAATTCGAATTCCGGATGACTGTTATGCAGTAGCGGCTAATCAGATTGGAATTGAAGACATTGATTTCGACGACTCGAAGAATTATATCTGGTCGTCTGGAATTGAAGAATTTGTCGAAAAGTATAATTTGAACCCTGATTTCTCTGGCTGGAATTTTCGTCATATATTCGGAACAGATACTAAAAAAGACCGCCATTACAACACGCCACGTGTTTGGTACGGTCAAAAATTATTGAATCCTTCAATTGAACAAGACCCGGAATCATCAGACTTGCCATTTATAAGAAAGCCTGAAAAGAAAATTTCATTGGAAGATATCCAAAGAATTTTGAAATCGCATTATAACGAAACGAAATTTGATCCTCTAGGCAGTGGTAATGAGGAAGATAAAAATCGCTATCGGGCCATTTCCTTATCAAGAACAGCTAATTCTCATATCTTACAGTTAAAAGATTCTCGAGCCATCGAATGGAAAGCTTATGGTATTCCAAGTTTTTCTGCTTATGTACCGTTCTTTACCAATGCTAATGATACTGACGAATCATATCGCATAGTACCAGAAAAATTAGATTTGAAAAGTGCCTATTGGTTGTACGAAACTTTAGCTTTTGTAGTTGAGAGCCATTATCAAGCTTTCGTTGAAGACAATTTGGATTATCAAATCAAACTGTCAAAGTGGGCTCGAGCAAAAATTCATTCAGTAGAGAATGAAGCACCAAAATATTCAGTGGAGCAATTAACTGAATATTTGACGAGCAAAAATAAAGAAATCATTGAACATTTTGACAAAGCAACTCAAAATCATCTAGCTGATTTAGTGACGAAAGGGACAGAATTATCCCGATTAACTTTCAAAATGGACCCCAATTTATAAAGATTTTTTTGCATAACCAACTAATATAACACAATTAAAACGCTTTCTCACTACTTTTTTGATATATCATGAGCTTTTTTTCCCCAAAGTGACAGTTTCGAGTCTATAATAGATATTGGGACTTCCCCGTTGTGGGAACAAAATCGATGAAAGGTAGCGAAGGCATGCAGGTATATAAAAATTCAGAAGAATTGATAGACCAGATTAAAGAGAGTTATCATAAATTCATTGATGAGTATGAGGGTATTGGCGATGATGTCGCTGATGAAAGAATTGATCAAGTAGATAAAACACCAAGAGAGATGCTCTCATATCAAGTTGGTTGGATTAATATGATTTTATCATGGGAAAAAGCCGAAGCAGGTGGGGAAAAGATTACAACCCCAACTCCCGGATACAAGTGGGATCAAATGCGTCAGTTGTACCACGATTTTAATATTAAATACGGTTCCAACGGTATTGAAAATGAGAAAGCAGAACTTGGAAGCGTAGTAGCCGAATTGATTTCCTGGATTTCCGATATGTCACATGATGAATTATTCAAACCCGGAGAGCGTAAATGGGCAACGACCAAAGCCATGTGGCCAGTAGCAAAATGGATCAGAATCAATGCAGTATCACCATTCAATAATTACAGCCGCCAAGTTCGCAAGTGGAAGAACTTTAATCTTAGAGACAAGAAAAATGCTGTTAATTCATAGGACTGAAATGAAGGTAGAGGAATACGGACTTAAATTTCAGGCTTTAACATTAAACCTCAATTGATTTGCTTGTAGTATATATAGGCAAGTTGATTGGGGTTTTTGTTATTAAGAGAGCGCAGCAAGCCCGGGAGCTACCGAGGATTAAGACAATTTCACGAAGTGCTCGCGTACTGTGCGAGCAGTTTGGGAAATAGGCTTAACCGGAAGTAGCTGGCTTGTGGAGCTCGTTTCCACTATGCAGCAGAAAAACCATGGTTATCTAAAAATAGGCCCATGGTTATTCCACAAAAAAATAAGGCCATTTCAAAGCTTCTAACCTTGAAATAACCCCAAAAACCTATTGAACCCTCTCAGTAACAAAATCAAACCTCTCCTGAAACCCAAACAAAAACTTAGAAGAAGAAACATCCTTAATCTCAAATCTCTGCCCCTGAGGCGTACCAATCAAAGACCCCTTAGCATAAGTAGAGCTGTGCAAAAGTTTTAATTTATTGCTTTCAAACGCCCAAGCATAAGTGTAAAAGCCATCTTTAAATGGTTTCATCGAAATAGAAGTATTCTTGCGTCCAATCAACCATAATGGGACGAGAATGATTAGAATACCAATCAAATTAATTACAATGGAAGATAATAATTTCATAATAAATTAACTCCTTTTAAAACAATTATCCAACAATATTTAGACTATGTAAACGTTTTTCTCAGTAAAAGTATATACTTTTTTTAAAAATTAGCTTGAAAAAAAACCACTCTTTAAAATAAGAGTGGGTAGTTTATAGTCCAAAATCAATTAAGAAGAATCCAATAGTACCGATAATGATTAACATCGTGAAATTAATAATGGCAAACATTGCGAGATACTTACCAGGATTTTTCTTAAAGAAGAAACGATATTGTTTAAAAGCTAGCAAGTTAGCAAGTGAAGCTACAACAGAACCAAGTCCACCAATGTTCGAGCCTAAGAAGATGGCATGAACATATTTTGAGAACTTAGAAACTAAGATAGTCGTAGGAACGTTACTGATAAATTGACTAGTGATAATTGAAGTCAAATAAGTGCTAGTTCTTGTTTGAATAAATTGTTGCAAGTGATTGACGATTGCTGGTTCACGGTTGATATTACCAACGGCAATAAAGAAACACATGAAAATCAGTACAATCGAATAGTCAACCGACTGCAAAATATGAGGATTAATGAAGATTACTAACAATAAAGCTGCAATCAAAGATCCCCACATTGGAATAACGGAGAATATCCCTAAGAAAATTACGATTGTTACGGCAACCGTTAAAGCCAAACTAGGAATATTCAACTCGACAGCAGGCAATTCAGTCAATTCAATTGGATCTTTGGGGAAAAATCTGGTAATCAGAAATACCGCCAAAAAAGTTACGATTGTGATTGGAGTCGACATAATAAAGAATTGTTTAATGCCAAGGTTGAAATGTGTCAATAAGAACAAGTTGTGCGTGTTTCCGAACGGAGTAAAAATACTTCCTAAATTTGCTGCCATTGCAATGATAATTACTGGTAGAATAGGATTAACTTTTATTCGTTTAGAAAGTTGGTAAAACAGTGGAACTAAGGTTAAAATTGTAACATCATTAGTTAAGAACATCGCTCCAAAAAAAGATAAGGAAGCTAGCATGAAGATCATTTGTCGCGTGGTCTTGGCTTTATGTGTCATGTACGCGGCATAATATTTTAGAAAGTCCAAATAATCGTAAATTTGGATTATAATCATCATAGAAAGTATCGATGCCAATGTTTTCCAGTTAATGTCCATCAATTGCGGTGGACTTATGAAGATAGAAGTAATGATTGCTGCTGCCCCGGCAATCCATAATACTTTATCAGAAAATACTCGTTTTAATACAGCCATTTACGTTTCCCCTACAAAAAAGAAGTACCTTATATAGTATAAAGATAAAAGTACTGTTAAAAAAGATAATTATACAAAAAAATCAAAATAAACTTCTAAAACTTATTAATTTCAAAAAATATTTTTATAAAAAGTCCATTATACTGCAACCATAGTATACTAAATTTCAATCACAAGCGAGGATTATAAATGCAAATTATTTTATCGATAATAATGTTTATCTTAGGAATAGCAATTATGAGTATCTCATTCAAAGCTAAAAAAGAGTTAATTTATTACATAACTCTAATAATTGGAGTAGCTGTCTTTTTTGCAGGAATTTACCTAATTTTTCCTAAATAATGGTCAATTTATTTTGTAATTGGTATAATCGAACTATCAAATAGGGGAGGGATTTCCATGATTTTGAAACGTACATCTCTTTTGGTTTTAGTCTCAATGCTCTTAAGTGTAGTCGAGATGACCGTAGATCCCGGATTTTTCCTAGGACGCATATCCTTGGTCTTTTCGGGAGCGTTGCTAGTTTTATTATCACTGCTATTTGTAAAGAGTTTGTGGCGATTTAGTCCAAATAAAAAGTAATGAATCGTAAAAATAGGAGAGACATGTCATTGTTTGACATATTTCTCCTATTTTTTTGTATGAAACAATGTTTCACAGGAAACATTTATTATTTAATTAATAATCGCCATCAGCAATTTTTTCTAAAGTTGTCTTAGATGGGATAAAGAACAGGTTACCGGTAATTGGCGTACTGAAATCTAACAAACGGTCACTTTGAGTGAACATGTTTTTCAACATACGGTTAGTAATAGCAAAACCTTTTGAGTAGCCAATGAAGTAAGTACCGGTGATATCCTTTGCAGGGTCTGAAAATGGCACGTTCATTCTGACAATTTTATGTTCAACGCCGCCTTCTTCATCTTTAGAAACAACATTGTGGGCATTTGGTAATTTTTCATCATCATCTAGTTCGCGGTCAGAAAATTTGTGACGTCCGATGGCTTTTTCTTGATCTTCAGTTTTAAGTTTTTTCCAAGCATCCATGTTATGGGTATATTTTTGAGCAAAAGCATAAGAACCATTCACGAATTCTGGGTCTTCATCATCATCGATCAAAGTGTAATCCATTGATTCGATACCAGCTGGATTTTCAGTTCCATCAATAAAACCGATAATGGCACGACCTTCAATATAACGGAAACCGTGAGTTTCATCTTCAACTGAAGTGATAGGGCGTAAAATACCCATAAATTGGTCCATTAATTCATAACAGACGGCCATTTTCTTGGAACGTACGTGAATGAAGATGTCGCCAGGTGTAGAAACAGCTGTATATTTAGGGCCTTTTATTTCTTTAAAGTTTTCTAGTTCTTTTGGCTTTGGAGCGTCTGGGAAAAGATAATCCCAAGCATCTGATCCAAATCCCCAAGCAATGTGAGCTTGAGCTTCGGGGTCACGAATTCTCATACTATTAATAATCGAATTAGACATATCGGAAAATTCTGCGATAGCATCTTTTTCTTTTTGCAAATCTTTATGGTTTAGCATCAATGTTGTGAAGATGACACTTTCACCGGCATCTTTGTAAACATCTTGAGCTTTTTTTATGTCGACTGTCATGAATTTACCTCCAGAATATTTGTATACACAGTTAGCTTATCATACTATAAATTCAATTGTTATAATTAAAATCTGCAAAATAAAATTCTTGATTATGTTCCTAAATTGGCGAATAATTAAATTAATAATTGCTTTTTGATAATTCCTGAAAGGAAGTACAGAAATATGTGTACTAGTCTTAGTTTAGGAGCTTTAGACGGCTCAAAATTTTTGGCAAGAACAATGGATTTTGCCTTTGAATTAAATGGCAGACCAACTTTTTTGCCAGAACAATATCAATGGATTTCTTCCTATGATAATAAAACATATACCGCAGATTACGCCGTTATGGGAACCGGTGCTAAATACGGCAATAACTATATGGTAGCTGATGGATTCAATGAATACGGATTGTCTGCTGCAGAATTATACTTCTCTCACGCTGCTAAATATGAAACAGAACCAACAGATGGTGAAATCAATTTAGTTGCTGAAGAATTTATTCTTTGGGCCTTGGGTAATAACAAGTCAATTGAAGATTTGAAAGAAAATCTCAAACAAGTTCACTTGATTGAATCAAATAGTGGCGTTATGGGACAAAATCAACCACTTCACTGGATTTTCAGCGATGCTACAGGAGCCACCTATATTCTTGAACCAGAAGGAAATGGCTTGACTCTTCAAGAAGATAAAGTAGGCGTGATGACGAATACACCTGATTACAATTGGCATAAGACTAACTTGGCTAACTATTTAGGTGCTCAAACAACTAACTTTGGTGCTAAAACATTTGGCGACCAAGAAGTTATTCCTTTAGGACAAAATGGTACGTTCAGATTGCCCGGAGGCTTCACTGCAGTTGACCGTTTTGTTCGAACAGCATTTATTCGCAATGCAACTGAAGAACCAAAAGATGCCAAGCAAGCGGTAAATACAATTTTACATATGCTCGATAGCGTAACTATTCCTCGTGGCGTTAACCTCAAAGAAGATGGGGAAGCCAGCTACACTCAATATCAAACAGTGCTTGATTTGACGAACAAAGTTATGTACTTCGTGCCATATGGCAATAGAACAGTTTATTCGATTGAATTAACTGATAACTTGATCAAGAATCAAAAGGAACCAAAAGAATTCCCAGTAGATATGAATCAAGAATTTAAGGCATTGAATTAAAAAAATAATAATTAAGAAAGCGTGATATCAGTGTAATCTGAATTGATATGACGCTTTTTTGTGCCAAAAAGATTTTGAAGATAAAAAAATAAGTGCTACTATAATCACAATTCAATAAGGAGGTTATTAATTATGTTTAATGAAAATCAAAGTAGTTGTAATGTATTAGTAACCTTGCTCGTCATTTTGATTTGAAGTAGGACTTAGACAATTGATATGTCAAGCCCTATTTTTGCTTATCAAATGAGGGCTTGATGAAGGGACCTCATCGTAAAAGTTGAGATTCCTTTTTTTATACTCTTTAAATTAAAAAATATCTAATTTAAGATAATTAGTCTAATTTTTGGCTAATCTTATTTGAAGCTGGCTTAAAATTGACAGGGCTATAAACGCCTATTCTTCGGTGATTACAAGAATAATTGTTGAAATTTAAAATTAGATTGACATTAAAAAATAATTAGAATATAATCCACAATATAAATAACGTTATATAACGTTATGTTAGTTGGAAGGGAGATTTAAAGTATGAAAAAAAGGTTTTGGTATCTTGGTTCTATTTTATTGGTAATGTTAGTTTTCATGACAGCCTGTGGAAGCAATTCAAATAGCAGCAGTTCATCATTAAAGAAGATTCAAAATAAAGGTACTTTAACGGTCGGAATGATCAGTTCCAATCCACCATATGAATATCAAGTTAATAAAGATGGCAAGCAAGAGACTAAAGGTGCCGATGTTAAATTGATTAAAAAGATTGCGAAAAAACTAGGCGTTAAATATAAAATCAAAACAATGGATATGGATGGCCTCTTGCCAGCAGTTCAATCTGGAAAGGTTGATATGTTGGTAACTTCCTTAAGTCCTACAGCAGAACGTAAGAAAGGTGCAACATTTTCAAAAGTTTATTTCCGTAGTACGAATACTTTGGTAGTTAGGAAGAGTGATTTGAATAAATATAATAAGAACATTAATAATTTATCCGAGTCTAGTATTGCCGTCATTAATAACTCTACGCAGCAGCCAATGATTGAAAAGAAGTTCCCCAATGCAAAATTGACGAAATTCTCAAAAGTAACGGATTTAGCTTTAGCACTCAATAATAACAAGGTGGATGCTTTTTCAATCGATGTACCAACGGCTACTATTCTTCTACGACAAAATCCGAAATTGGCCATGACTAGTTGGCGTCATAAAGATGCAAGCTCAGGAGCTGCGGTGGCAATGTCAAAGAGCACTACAAAGGATTTAATCAAGAAAGTCAATCAGGTCGTTTCCAGTAACAAATCGAATTATGAAAAATGGGTTCAACAAGCTGCCAAAAACGTACCTACCAATTAGACAGCTAAGCGAGGTGTATCAATTATGGGTAATTATTCATTTTTAGGAAACTATTGGCAATTATTCGTTAGAGGCGTTGTAGTCACGGTTGAATTAGCCATCATTTCAATTATTTTAGGTTTTCTCTTAGGAATTATCTTGGCGATTATGAAACGTTCAAAAATTTGGATTATCTCATTATTAGCTAAAGCATATATTGGATTCATCAGAGATACGCCACTATTGATTCAAATTTACATTGTTTATATTGGCCTACCAATCGTCACAGGATTACAAATTCCAGATTTTATGACTGGAGTCGTGGTTCTAACACTTTACTCAGCAGCCTATATAGCAGAAATCATTCGTTCTGGAATCGAATCATTGCCAATCGGTCAAATGGAAGCATCCCTTAGTTTAGGAATGTCTCAATGGCAGACGATGAAAGATATTATCCTACCTCAAGCTTTCAAAAATATTTTGCCAGCTTTAGGAAATCAATTTATTGGTAACGTCAAAGATTCGTCATTGGTTTCAGTCTTAGGAATTGCTGATTTAATGTTTGAAGCACAAACCGTCAGAGGGTCAACAGCCTTAGGATTGGAGCCAATGATTGTCGCATCATTATTATATTTAGCTTTAACTTGGAGCTTGAATCGAGTTTTGAGCATGATTGAAAGGAGGATGAAGGTCAGTGATCGAACTTAAACATTTAAACAAATCATATGGAAGCAATGCAGTCTTAAAAGATATTAATCTAAAAATTAATGATGGTGAAGTGGTTGTAATTATCGGACCATCAGGATCAGGCAAGAGTACTTTATTACGGTGCTTGAATTTGTTGGAACAACCGACTAGTGGCGAGGTTCTAGTAAATGGTCAGTCGGTATCTGGGAAAATCAAACCAGAAATTGTCAGAAAAACGAGAGAAAACATCGGCATGGTTTTTCAACACTTCAATCTTTTTCCACATTATACAGTTTTGAATAATATCATCCATGCACCAATGGTCGTAAAAAAGCAAAGCAAAGAACAAGCAGTTGAGAAAGCAAAAGAGCTTTTGCAAAAAGTAGATTTAGTGAATAAAATCGATGCTTATCCTTCATCCCTATCAGGTGGACAAGAACAAAGAATTGCAATTGCTCGAGCATTAGCTATGGAACCTGATACTTTGCTCTTTGATGAGCCAACTTCAGCTCTTGATCCAGAAATGGTCGAAGAAGTTCTAGAAGTTATGAAAGGTTTGACTAAAACTGGAATGACCATGGTAGTTGTCACGCATGAAATGGGGTTTGCGCGTCAAGTTGGCGATAGAGTGATTTTTGTAAATGATGGCAAAATCCTAGAAGACGACACGCCTGAGAAAGTTTTTAATTCACCTAAAAATCCTCGGACACAGGATTTTCTTTCTAAAATTTTGTATACTTAACCGGAATGATTGTGAAAAATATATTAAATAAATGGTGATATAAATGGTTAATAAAGAAAGCATTATTCCGTTATACGAACAAGTAAAAAATGAAATAATCAAAAAAATATCTAATGGTATTTATGAAGTAGGAAGTAAAATTCCTGCTGAACACGAATTGGAAAAAGAGTTTAACACTAGCAGAATTACAATTCGGCGGGCAGTAGATGAATTAGTTGATGAAAATTATTTGACGAAAAAACAAGGCAAAGGGACCTTTGTTAACATTCATAAAGTTAAACGCAATCTATTATCACTGAATAGTTATACGAACTTTATGTTACGAAATCACATTGCTCCATCAATAAAAGTTGTTGATTTGAACTTTGTAAAAGCTAATTCAAAAATTGCCCATAACTTAGGGATTGAAAAAGATGAAGCTGTTTTAAAAGTTGAACGAGTGATGCATTTTGAAAAGAACAATGAAGGATATGAAATTGCTTATTATGACGTTTCTAAATATCCGGACTTGAAGACGAAAATTTCT
The DNA here is from genome assembly GCF_009600995.1 of Companilactobacillus halodurans. NCBI lineage: Bacteria > Bacillati > Bacillota > Bacilli > Lactobacillales > Lactobacillaceae > Companilactobacillus > Companilactobacillus halodurans. The sequence goes on from NZ_VDFO01000002.1 coordinate 59,651, forward strand.
GATAAAACCTCAATAAGTAATTTGTTGAGAAATGATTACAGAGTTTTTGAAAATCGGAGTCATCAAATAATTAACGTTACCTTTGCAACAAAAAAAGTTGCTCAATTGATTCACGTTAATTTAGGAATACCGCTATATCAATTGGAACGCATTGCATATGATGACCAAGATATTCCAATTTATTATTCAGTTATGTATTACGACCCGAATAAAGTCAGCTTTACAGTTGATTCCAAATAGAAGGTGAAAATATGAGAGTGATTGGCGTTGGCGATAATGTAGTAGATATGTATTTAGACCAGAAAAAAATGTATCTTGGAGGGAATGCGCTAAATTTTGCTAACTTCGCGACTGATTTTGGCATTGAGTCAGCCTTTGTAGGCGTGTTTGGAACAGACGAAATTGCTGAATATGCGAAATCTGTTTTAAAAAAATTAAATGTTGATTTCTCTCATAGTAAAACGATTATTGGTGAAAATGGCCATTCGCGTGTCACATTGAAGGATAATGATCGCGTTTTTATCGACAGCAATCGTGGGGGAGTTTTGAAGAACGGCTTAGATTTAAGCCCAGCTGATATTAAATATATTAATCGATTCGATGTGGCCCATTTTAATATCAATGGACAATCAGACCAATACTTGCCAATGATTACTCGAGCACAAGTTGTTTATGATTTTTCAGACTTTTCTGATTTTGAAGCCTATAAAAAAGTTGCTAAGAATATTGATTTAGCCTGTTTTTCAGTTGGAGATTTAGCAAGGACAACTATTGAAGAAAAGGTTCAAATGTTTCAAAAATTTGAAATGACCGATATTTTGATAACGAGAGGAAACCTTGGGGCAATTTTTTATCATAATGGGCATGCTTTTGAGCAAGCAGCAAAACAAGTAAAAGCAATCGATACGATGGGTGCAGGGGATGCATTTATCACAGCTTTTAGTATTGGGTACTTTAGTAATAAAGATATAGACAGTTGTTTAGAAATGGCAACTGATTATGCAGCTAAGCAAGTTCAAAGGGCAGGTTCGTTTGGAAATGCTCGAGATTTGCCGCTTAAATATAACGTTATATAACATATTACATATTAGATGGAGGAAGATAATGACTGAATATACATCACAAAAAGATTTAAAAGAAATGGTAAATAAAATAATGAGTAAGAGTCCTGAATTGGAGAGTATTTTCTTTGTTGGATGTGGAGCATCATTTTCAGAACTTTACGGAGCAACTTATTTTTTGAAGCAAAATGCTCATAAATTAAAAGTTCAGTCAATCCAAGCTAATGAGTTCAATTATGCAAGACCTAATTTGGCAGATAAAACGGCAGTCGTAGTCGTTGCATCTTTAAGTGGAACTACTAAAGAATCCGTTAACGCTGTTTCAAATGCTAAAAAATGGGGCTGTCAAACAGTGGCCCTCACTCATCTGGCCGATTCTCCCTTGACTAAAGATGCTGATTTTACAATCGTACATGCTTTCTTTGAAGACTATGCTTCTAAAGCAGCCAAGCAAAAGGATGCTTTAGGATTTGCAGTGGAGATTTTGGAAGCTGTCGAAGGATTCAATCAATATCAAAAAATGCTTGATGGATTAAAGGTCGTCGATAGTATTACTAATTTTGCAGCTGACAATGTTAAAGAATCCGCAAAAGACTTTGGTGAGAAGTATAAAAATGAGAAAACAATTTTTATATTGGCCAGTGGCCCTAATTTTGGAGTTGGCTATTCAACAGCTAATTTCATTTTCATGGAAATGCAATGGATTGCAAGTCCAATCTTAGACAGTGGCGAATATTTCCATGGTCCCTTTGAATTGACAGTAAAAGATGCCCCATATTTACTATTTATGTCCGATGGCAAGACTCGACACTTGGATGCCAGAGCTTTAGAGTTTTTCCAAAAATTCGATGCCAAATATACCGTTATCGATGCAAAAGATTTCTGGTTGGACAGCAAAATCGATTCTGAAGTAGTCGATTACTTCGATCCTTTAGTTTTGACGGGAGCAATGCGTGTCTATGCTGAAGAATTGAGTAAAGCTAGAAAGCATCCCTTGAGTAAAAGAAGATATATGTGGAAACTAGAAAATTATTAGAAGTACAAAAATAGCCTTGTCCAAATTTTATTTGAGCAAGGCTATTAATTTTAGTCAGCTTTAGGTTTATCATCATTTTTCAAGAAAGGATTCTGTTTCAAAACAGAAGTGTAAAAGTTTATCTCCACAAAAACATCTTGCAGGCGTTTAGCAAAATGCTCGCTATTTAAAACATCCATTTGTAAATCACCATGTTCAGTGAAGTTCTTGTCAGCATCCCACAACAAGGCTGGAGTGGGCAAGACAATCATTTTGAGCATTTGCAAAATTGGTACGATTGATCGAGCAGCCAATGTGCCGCCGTCGCTGTAATGTGAATAGGCAATGATTTGAACTGGTTTGCGACTAACTTCTGGACCTACTAAATCAAAAGCATTTTTTAATCCTCCAGGAAGAGCATGGTCATATTCTGGAGTCAAAATAAGATAACCATCTTGTTGCTTTAATGTAGCTAGCCATTCGCTTTCATTACTATTTAAATCTTGAATAGGTTCTTCTAAGGGAGTTTCCTCATGGTCATAAAGTGGCAAAGGATAGTCACGCAATTTAATCCAAGTATATTTAACGTCAGCATTACTTTGAATATTATTTTGCAAATATTTAAAAATGCGCCCACCTAAAGAATGCTTGCGGGTCGTTCCTAAAATGACACCAATTTTAATTCCCATTTTATCTGCCTCACATTTATATTTAACAAGATTATCGTATCGCTAGACAGATTGTAAAACAAATGAAAGACTTAAAAAAAGAATCCCAATAATATTTTGGTATCTAGATTCAAAATGTTATAAGATATAATCGATTAGAAAGATAATCACCATAATACAAATTGGTGCGACCCAGTTAGAAAATGAGGAATATAAAATGGCTGATTTAGTTTATCAAAGAATCATCACATCATTGAAAAAGGCAATCGACGCCGGAGAATTTACGGACATGCGCTTGCCGGACGAAAGGTCTCTAGCTCAAAGCTACAGCGTAAGCAGAAGTTCCATTAAACGTGCTTTAGGGTTGATGGCTGACCAAGGTATCATCTTCAAAAAAAGAGGCTCCGGAACCTTCGTTAATCCGCTATATTTGAAGCAAGATTCATATTTTAATTATAGTGGAAAGAATTTAGGTATCACTGACAGTTTCAAATCTAATGGACAAAAGCCAGGTATCAAAGTAATGAGCTTTGATGTAATCCATCCTGACAAAGACTTACAAGGCAATCTTTTCCTAAAGCCAACGGAATTCGTCTATGCTTTCAAGAGATTGCGGTTATTAGACGATATTCCTTTTATGATTGAAACTGGTTACATCCCTATCAAACTAGCTCCTGAGCTATCTGAGCAAATTGCTTCCGATTCTATCTTTAATTATGTAGAGTCTGAGTTGGGAAAAGAGGTCAACAAAACTTACTTGACGATTTCGGCAGCTCCATCTGATCAAGAAGGCAAGGACTTATTGCATTTAGCTGAAAATGAACCAGTTGGCTTAATGGAAGGTATTTTCTTCTTGGACGATGGAACGCCATTCGAGTTTTCAACTATGAAGCTGCATTATAAATATTTTAAGTATGATTCGTTCGTTGACCTAGCAAGTAAGTAACTGCTTACAATAATTGGGACGAACCAATTTATTAAATGGTTGACTTTTAAACTTTCTCTAGTTATCATAATAGTTGTAAATACATAAGGAGTGTGCTGGTAATGACAGATTACTCATCAAAAGAATATTTCAATTTAGTAGATAAATATTGGCAAGCAGCTAATTACATCTCTGTTGGTCAATTATATTTAAAAGATAATCCTTTATTAAGACGTGAATTAAAGCCCGAAGACGTTAAGGTTCACCCAATTGGACACTGGGGAACTATCGCTGGTCAAAACTTTATTTATGCTCATTTGAACCGTGCTATCAATAAGTATGGTCTCAAGATGTTCTATATCGAAGGACCCGGTCATGGTGGTCAAGTTATGGTTTCTAACTCATATCTTGACGGTAGTTATACTGAAATTTATCCAGAAATTACACAAGATACTAAGGGTATGCAAAAATTGTTCAAGCAATTCTCATTCCCTGGTGGTGTTGCTTCTCACGCCGCTCCTGAAACTCCAGGATCAATGCATGAAGGTGGAGAATTAGGTTATTCTCTATCACATGGTGTCGGAGCAATCCTTGACAATCCTGATGAAATCGCCGCAGTTGTTATTGGTGATGGTGAATCTGAAACTGGCCCATTGGCTGCTTCATGGTTCTCAAATGTCTTCATCAACCCAGTTGATGATGGTGCCGTATTGCCAATCTTAAACCTCAATGGATTCAAGATTTCTAACCCTACAATCTTGTCACGTAAGAGTGATGAAGAATTGACTGAATACTTCAAAGGTATGGGTTGGGATCCAATGTTCGTTGAAGGAACAGATCCAGAAAAGATGCACCCAGAAATGGCTAAGACCGTTGATAGTGCTATCGAAAAGATTCAATCAATTCAAACAGAAGCTAGAAAGCACTCTGCAGAAGATGCTAAGATGCCACATTGGCCTGTAATCATCTTCCGTGCACCTAAAGGCTGGACAGGTCCTAAGACTTGGGATGGCGAACCTATCGAAGGCTCATTTAGAGCTCACCAAATTCCAATTCCTGTTGACCAAAATGATATGGAACACGCCGACAAATTAGTCGAATGGATGAAGTCATATAAGCCTGACGAATTATTTGACGAAAATGGTAAATTGAAGTCAGACATCGCTGCTATTATCCCTAAGGGACAAAGCAGAATGGCTATGAACCCAATCGTTAATGGTGGGGTCGATCCTAAGCCATTGAACTTGCCTGATTATAAGAATTACGCTTTGAAATTTGACAAGCGTGGCGATAAGAACGCTCAAGATATGATTGAATTAGGTAAATATCTTGGTGACGTCATCAAGAAGAATCCAACAAACTTTAGATTGTTTGGTCCTGATGAAACAATGTCAAATCGCTTGTATGGTGCCTTTGATGCTAGTCCTCGTCAATGGATGGAATCTGTTCACGAACCAAATGACCAATTTGAAGCACCAGCAGGTCGCATCATTGATTCACAACTTTCAGAACATCAAGCTGAAGGATTCAACGAAGGCTATGCACTAACAGGTCGTCACGGAATCTTTGCCAGTTATGAAGCCTTCTTGAGAGTTGTCGACTCAATGTTGACACAACACTTCAAGTGGTTGAGAAAAGCTAATGAGTTGAAATGGAGAAACAAATACCCATCACTCAATGTTATTGCTACATCAACTGCTTTCCAACAAGACCACAACGGATACACTCACCAAGATCCTGGTATCATCACGCACTTAGCTGAAAAGAAGCCAGAATACATCCGTGAGTACTTCCCAGCTGACACAAACTCATTGTTAGCTGTTATGCCTAAGATTTTAAATGACCAAGAAAAAATCAACTTGTTGGTCACATCTAAGCAACCAAGACCTCAATTTTACTCAATTGAGGAAGGTGAAGAATTAGCTGAAAAGGGACTTAAGGTAATCGATTGGGCCTCAAACGACAATGGGGATCCAGACATCGTCATCGCCGCAGCCGGAACAGAACCAAACCTTGAATCATTAGCAGCTATCAGTATCTTAAGAAAAGAAAAACCAGAACTTAAGATTAGATTCGTTAACGTTGTAGATCTATTGAAGTTAAGATCACCAGAAGTAGACCCAAGAGGTTTAACTGATGAACAATTCAATGAAATCTTCACCGTTGACAGACCAGTACTATTCGCCTTCCATGGTTTTGAAGACATCATCAAAGATATCTTCTTCGACCGTGACAATCACAACCTATTCGTCCATGGCTACCGTGAAAATGGTGACATCACAACACCATTTGATATGCGTGTAGTAAATGAAATGGACAGATTCCACCTAGCAGAAGAAGCTGCAGAAGCAGTACAAGGCGACGCAGCCAATGACTTTGCCGATAAGATGGAAGAAGAAGTGGATAAACACAATAAGTATATCCGCGAATATGGTGACGATTTGCCAGAAGTTAGAAATTGGAAGTGGGAAAACTAGAGAGCGCAACAGGGGCGCCCAGCCCACGAGGATTAAGACCAATATCTCAGGTGGTTGCGAAGCAACCGCCAGAGATATTAGACTTAACCGGAATGGGTTGCCCCTGTGGAGCTCGTTTCCACTATAAAAATAAAACCAATGGTTATTTAACTAAAGAACAAACAGTTCTAACCAACCAATACGAAAAAAAGGCTATTCAAAGTAGAATAACCCAACCCCAAAGAAAATCAAAAACCCACGTCAACCCTTGTCAAGTTGACGTCCGAAAATAATATAAAGTCAAATAGATTTTAAAAAGTCGTGTCTCAATATAAAAGAGCACGGCTTTTATTATTACCAAAATAAAATTAAAATTATTAATCAAAATCACTCATCACAACTGTTCATATCATCTAAACAACTGTCCATAAACGCCGGTACAGCGGGGCTGACAATCAAAATAAGTTTAAAAATAATTGAATAAGTTTAATTTTAAGAAAGCTTCATAATTATTTCAGAAAAATGTGACGTCTTTTAAGACACGTACTGCGAGTATGTCCCATTCTTTAATTCATTCTAAGATATTAATCCCCTTTATTAGAATAAAACAGTTGTCCCATTGAAAGTCCACGAAAGCCCGACCTAATGGGTTGTAAAAGGCATTTTATCATGTTAATGTCATCTATGGAAAATAAGAAAACACATAAGGGGTGGATGTTATGACAACAAGAAATGTAAAAATTATGAAAGTAGCACTAATGGCGGTAGTGGCCGTGTTATTAATGATGTTATTCATTTTGCAAAGCCGATACTCCATTCCCGCAGTAGCCGTTCTAGCTATTGTGCTGGCAGTTTACTCAGAAGATAGAATTTCAAAGAAACATACATTCAAATATATTGATTAATATTAATTGATAATAAGTTTTAATAATCAGAATTAACTTCGACGAGAGTCCTCATAATTGAGGGCTTTTTTTTTACAAAAAAAGCGCTGAACCATTAAGTTCAACGCTTTTAATCAGCATAAGGCAAAATATCGTTTGCGACATCTTCTTTATTGAGCAAGATGATATTTTCACCATTTTGCTTGCGACGTTCGATGTCATTTTCACCCCAAACGCAGAGCTCCTCCAAAATTTTGTTGAGTGATTGCCCATAAGCAGTCAAAGAATATTCAACTTTCGGCGGAACCTGATCGTAAATTTTGCGGGAGATGATGCCGTCAGTTTCCAATTCACGCAATTGTTGTGTCAGCATCTTCTGAGTGATGTTAGGAATGGCGCGCCGCAATTGACCCGTGCGCATTTTTCCATGTTTGAGGTGGCAGAGGATAATTGGTTTCCATTTGCCTCCGATAATTCGCATGGTATTTTCCACGCCAATATTATAAATTGCTTGTTTCATTACGCGACTTCCTCTCATTGGTACAGGTATCTTATCATCAAGGCCTCAACTTAGCAATTTTCGAGGTCTAATTCTTTAGCAGGTTTATTTTCCAGCTTGATCAAAACTGCCATCAAAATGATACCAACACTCAGCATAATTACCCCAAGCCAAGGAGTATTGACTAATTGACTGTGGGCCACTGCTTGACCGCCAAGAGTTGACCCCAAAGTTATTCCAACATTGAAAGCTGAAATATTCAAAGCTGAAGCCAAAGGAACTTCATTAGGCGTATATTTTTCAGCTAATTGGACGATGTAGAGTTGTAATCCTGGTACGTTCATGAAAGCAAATAAACCGAGTAAAAGTATCGCTGCTAAACCTAAGAAATGTAAATTGATGAAGAATCTCATTACGATTAGAGCAAGTCCTAAACCAAGAAACATTTTCAAAAGTGCAGTTAAAGGGTTTTGGTTCGCAAATTTACCGCCAAGCGTATTGCCGACTGCAACTGCTAAACCATAAAAAATCAAAATGATGACGATGGCACTTTGCGACCAATTCATATTTTTATTCAAAATAGTCGTCAAGTAAGTATAGACAGGGAAAGTTGCTCCATAACCTAAGGCTGTGATAAGTAAAATCAACAACAATTGCGGTTGTTTCAAAATTTTCCAAATGCCTCTGGCACTGGTAGGTTTAGGTAAAGGCAATTTATTCGGAACTAGGATGATATTAGTAATCAAGCCAATTAATCCTAAAGCTACTAAGAAGAAAAATGATAATCGCCAGTTAAAGTTATTGCCGATAAAAGTCCCTAGTGGAACTCCAGTAATCGTAGCAACGGTCAAACCAGTGAACATTACAGCAATAGCAGAAGCACGTTTATTCGGCGTTACGACATCAGCGGCAATCAGAGAAGCAATCGTCATAAAGATTCCATGCGACAAAGCGGCAATGACGCGACCAACTAACAAAATCGCAAAACTTGGTGCTAGAGCAGCCAAAGTATTTCCGACAATGAAACTAAGCATGATGCCAATTAAGAGCTTTTTGCGATCCCAGCGATTAGTCAATAAGGCTAGGATTGGAGCACCAAACATAATTCCTGTGGCATAGATAGAAACAGTCAAGCCTCCTTGAGCCAGTGAGATACCAAAAGTTTTAGTCAGTAATGGCATAATCCCGACACTGATAAATTCTGTAGAACCAATTGCAAAAGCACTGATGGCTAGTGATAAAAGAATCCAAGTGGATGAAACTTTTTTATTCATATTTATTTAATCCCCCTAAAGTGGTGTTTTAAAGTGCAAGTATCATTATATTTAGTTAGGAGAATTAAACAATTACGCACTTTAAAGTGCAGTAGGGACTAAAAAGTACCTATCATTTTAGTTTTAATTAAAATTAAATTATTTTAATATACTTATTGACATTTTAATATTTAAATGTTTAACTAGGCTTTGTAAATTGAAAACGGAAGGAACAATTATTATGAAATTCGATAATCTTAGTTCACAGTTAAATAATCAATTTGCCTTTAGCTTTTTCTTTAGATAGCGTTTGTATTCAGTCGCTGGATACGAACGCGGACGTTGTTCGTATCTATTGATTGGCTAAAGTTTTTCAGTATGTCATTGAAGCCAGATAGATACTAGGGTTGAATCTATCTGGAGAAAATATTTGGGCCCAAGTATACCAGTTAGATTCGCTTTTGAATCTAACTGGTTTTTTTTATACATTTGGGAGGATAAAGATGATGAAAAAATATTTAGTAGGACTATTAACAATAGCTATGACGGCTTTAATTTTAGTGGGATGTTCCAATAATGCATCTGCAAGCGATAAAACTTTGAACGTGGGGATTTTGCAAATCGTACCGCATGGTTCGCTTGATGCCGCCAGAAAAGGCTTCAAGTCAGAGCTCAATAAAGAGGTAAAAGCTCACGATAAATCAATCAAAATCAACTATAACTATCAAAATGCTCAAGGAGATCAGTCGAATCTAAACTCGATGGCCCAACAGTTGACCCAAAAGAAAAACGATTTGATTCTAGGGATTGCCACACCATCAGCTCAAGCACTAGCTAAGAAAACTAAGACAACGCCAATCGTCGTTACAGCTGTCACTAATCTAAAGAGTGCCGGACTTGTCAAAAATGATGAAAAACCAGCAACTAATGTGACCGGTACGAAAGATTTGGGACCAGTGGATAAGCAACTCAAGCTGTTAAAATCTTTGACCAAAAACAATAAACCAATTGGCGTGATGTACAATTCTTCGGAAGAAAATTCCGTCTTGCAAGTCAAAATGGTTAAAAAATATGCTAAAAATCACAATTTGAAACTAAATATTGTCAGCGTTACTAGTACCAACGACGTTGCCAGTGCTGTTTCAGGAATGGCTGATAAGGTATCAGGAATCTATTTGCCAACCGATAATCTGATGGCTAGTTCAATGAAAACTATCGGCAAAAAAGCACAAGCGGCCAAACTTCCAGTCGTAACTGGTTCAATCGAAATGGCTGAAGATGGGGGAACAGCAACTTATGGCATCAACTATAACGATCTCGGCAAGCAAACGGCCAAGATGGCTTATCAAATTTTAATCAACAAAAAGAAGCCCCAAAATATGGCAGTAGAAACTTCACATACGTTGAGACTTTACGTTAATAAAAATAATGCTAAAGCACTCGGGATCAAGCCTGATAAAATTCAAAAACCATAGGAGGAAATTATGCTGATATCAAGTCTTGGACAAGGATTATTATGGGCGCCTTTAGCTATTGGCGTTTTCATAACTTTTAGAATTTTAGATATACCGGATTTAACGACCGAAGGCAGTTTTCCTTTTGGAGCTGCTGTGACAGTTAGCTTAATGGTCAAAGGACAATCGGCAATTATTGCTACTTTAGTCGGATTTTTAGCAGGTTGTCTGGCAGGATTCGTCACTGGAATTTTAGATACAAAGTTAAAGATACCTTCGCTTTTAGCGGGAATTCTCACAATGACTGGTTTGTATTCAATCAACATGCACATCATGGGAAAATCCAATGTGCCACTACTAAATGAAAAAGTGCTGACAGAATATTTGCCAATGAGTTTTAGTTTAGAGATGCAAACTATTATTTTAGGCATCATTGTTACAGGTATCGTTTTAATATTGCTTTATCTAATGTTTAAAACTAGATTAGGACTTTCTTTAATGGCAACAGGAAACAATAAAAACATGTCTGAAGCTAATGGTATTAATACAGACAATATGATTATCTTTGGATATATGATTTCAAACGGGATGATAGCTTTGTCAGGTGCTTTGATAGCTCAAAGTAACGGTTACGCTGACATCGGTATGGGAATTGGCACGATTGTCATTGGCTTGGCCTCAGTCTTAGTTGGAGAAATTTTCCTACGAGGTCACAGCATTTTGATTAGATTATTCGCTATGGTCCTAGGAGCAATCGTCTATCGTTTATTACTGACCGTTGCCATGGGACTAGGTTTTCCAGCCGATGACTTGAAGATTTTATCGGCAATTATCTTAGTAATCGTAATTTGTGTTCCTATCGTCCAAAATCGCATCAAGACGAAACGTCAATTAAAAAAATATCTCAAACAAATGGAGGCAACTAACGATGACAGTACTACAAGTCAAGCACCTGCAAAAAGTCTTCTTTCCCGGGACTGAGAATGAACGCCACGTTTTAAAAAATATCAACTTACAAGTCGATCAAGGAGATTTCATTTCAGTTATTGGAAATAATGGAGCCGGCAAGTCAACTTTATTAAATGCGATTGCTGGAACTTTAAAAGCTGACGCTGGAGAAATCGACCTCGAAAAACATAACGTTTCCAAAAAAACAGTTGCTTATCGTTCGCGCTACATGTCACGAGTGTTCCAAGACCCTAAGATGGGGACCGTAGGAGATTTGACGGTATTGCAAAATCTAATTTTAGCCAAAAGCCACACGCAAACGATTAATTTGAAGTGGTATCAGAAAAAAACTGATATTGTTTACTTCAAAGCTTTATTGGAATCACTCAATATGGGTCTCGAAAACTTTTTGGGAACGCAAGTTAAATATCTATCTGGTGGGCAAAGGCAAGCTTTATCGTTATTGATGGCGACTTTGAGCAAGCCAAAACTGCTTTTATTGGATGAACACACGGCAGCACTTGACCCCAAGACCAGTCAAGAAGTGATGAAGATAACTGAAAAAATCGTGACCAAAGAAAAATTGACCACGATGATGATTACTCACAAAATGACGGACGCCTTAAAATATGGCAATCGTTTGGTAATGATTCAAAATGGCCAAATCAAATTAGATGTTAAAGGCGAAGCAAAGAAGAATCTCGATGCTACGCAATTGTTGCAAAAATTTGAGTAAAATAAAAAACCAGTTGCTGAAGTAGGATTCAGTAACTGGTTTTACTTGTCTATAATCCACTATCAGGGGGGAAGGATGGATTATAAGATTGTTGTATTTAAGAATAATTTTTATACGAAGATTATTTATATAGGGGGGATAAGTTTTAAGGGCTTCTTGCTCTTTCAACTTACAAGTACATCATAACCAGTAAATGTGAAGAAAGTATGATGCCAATGTTCACAAATTGAGAAGTTTTTGATTATTCTAGATAAATTTTCTTCAAAGTATTGATTTCAGAGGAAGTTACCTTGAGTTCTTCTTTGATATACTTATCTAAACTGCCATACGATCTGTCGATTGTGTTTAGAGCAGTTGTTAAATAATTGTTGTGAACAGTCATTAAATCGCGAACGGAATTAAGTACTTCGGGTTCGTTATAGCCTTTAGCTTCTAGTTCACTGATCAAGTTATCGACATATTCTTTGTTAGCTACATTAGTCAACAAATAGTCTTCTTTGATGGTCTCCAAAGGAACGCCTAAAGCTTTGAGTAAGAAGACTGCTCCCATACCAGTTCTATCTTTACCAGCACTGCAGTGGAAGAGTAAGACTTCATTGTCGTTAACATTTAGTAATAATTGATTAAAGAATTTTCGATATGCGGCTTTAGCGGAATCTCCTGTGATAATATCACGGTAGACGTCCAACATGTGAGCGTAGCCGTTAGTAGGGTCGCCATTTATTTCAGGAATATAAGTTTCGCTTTGGACTTCAGAAGATTTAGTTTCATCTTCTTGGAAAACAGGGGCCCAAACGTAACGAACGCCTGCAGGCTTCTTGTCAGGCTTTGAGTCGACTTCTTGTTTTGAACGCAAATCGATATCGATTTTGAATCCATAATCTTTTAAGTAGTTAAGATCATTGTCTGTTAAATCGGATAAACCAGCTGATCTAAGAAGTTTGTGATACTTAACAGTTTTGCCGTCTTTTGTTTTATATCCGCCAAGTTCACGGAAATTAATGCCTTTTTCAAGGTCTAGAACACGTTTTTCTTCGTTAGCCATTCTTAATTACCTCGTTGTTTTTTCTAATTATTATTATAACAAAGGAAGAGTCATCCTAATCATGAAGTTTATTATTGCACCAGGAAAATACAGCAATCATATTACGACTAAAATTGGTCAAGCAATTTATAGCGGTATCGCCCGTGCATTACCAGATGCTCAAATTGCAACTATGCCTGTGACGGATAGTAAAGACGGCATGCCAGCATTGATCAATCATACTTTAGGTGGACAATGGGTCGAGATACCGTTTTTTGACGCCTTTTGGCAAAATAAAACCGGACGTTATTTGATAGCTAATATCGATAGTCAAGATACCGCTATTATGGACTCAGAGCAAGTAGTCGGCGTAGATTTAGCAAAAAATAAAACACGAAATGAATTGTTTCATGCGACAAGTTATGGTATTGGAGAATTTATTGTTGATACCGTAACTAGCGGCTTAAAGAATATCGTTCTCTGTTTAGGGAAGACGGCTGTGGCTGATGGTGGTCTAGGAGCTTTACAGGCGCTTGGAGCAAAGATTTATGATGAGGATAACCAATTGATTCCAGAAGGAGAAAATCCTTTGATAAGAGCATATCGGATAGATATGGAAGATGTTTACGAATTGCTCGGCAAACGGACGAAAATCACCGTTTTATTAAACTTTTCCACCACGCATAAATTGTGTGACACTGTTGAGTACTTGAACGAAACGCAGGAAAGTTTTTTGGAGGATAATTTGGTTTACGTTTCCGAAAAGCTGAATCAGAAGTATAATTTAGATATACACCCGATGCCACATTCAAACTCAATCAAGACATTGGCAGGGGCGTTTGCAATGATTAATGCACGAATTTTACGGTCATCGTTTGAGTGGGTCGCTAAGGTCACGGGCATGAATGAAACAATTCGTTCTGCCGATATTTTAATAACTGCGACTGACAAAATTTCGAAGGATTCGATGCACGATGATATTTTGTATCACTTGAGTCGAATGGCTGGTCTGGAAAAAGTTCCTACGTTTGTTTTGTGCAATAATTTTGTTGATGATTTTCAAAATTATGAACAAATGTTTACAGGGATTTTTTCGACGCAGATGACAGAATATGATGATGAAATCACTATTTTTGAAAACTATGAATCAGTAGCTAATCAATTAGCACGGACATTTTCGGCTTTTAAATGAGGTATTTTATTGAATAATAGATATGAATGCATTAATCTAAAAATAAAGGATTTTCAATAAGTGCATTGGAGGATTGAATTATGGAACAAGATTATAAGAAGATTTTAGTTCCCGTAGATGGATCAAAAGAAGCTGAAATGGCTTTTAAGAAAGCTATAAAAGTTGCACAAATGAATGGCGGACATGTAGATGTTTTAACTGTTCTGGATACGAAACAATTCATCGGATTGCATGGTGGCATGCTTAATGGAGACGTTATTTACCAACTTTCCGAAGATGCCCAAAAATATCTCAATGAATTAAAAGACGATGCTGTTAAAAATGGTTTCGATGAAAATAACATTGCCATTCACGTGCGTTTTGGAGAACCAAAGACAGTCATTTCTCAAGAATTCGTTGAAGAGTACGAAAATGATTTGATTATGATTGGTTCAACCGGTATGAATGCTGTAACTCGTCTCTTGGTCGGTTCAGTTTCTGAATATGTCACAAGAAATGCTAGAACAGATGTTATTATTGTCAGAACTGACATTGATAACAAGCGTTTGGCTGATAAGAAGAAACAATAAAAAAATAAGCTGGCTTTGGCCAGCTTTTTTGTTAGGAGAATTACTATGAGATGTCCTTGGGCTGATAGTTCCAAAGAAATGCAAGATTACCACGATAATGAATGGGGCAAAGTCAGTCACGACGAACGTTATTTCTTTGAGATGCTGACTTTAGAAGGTGCTCAAGCTGGTCTTTCTTGGGCGACAATTATCAAACGTCGCAAGACTTATAAAATAGCCTATGATAATTTTGATATAAAAAAAATTGCTAATTATGACCAAGCTAAACGGGATGCTCTATTGGAAGACAAAGGCATTATTCGCAATCGTTTGAAGGTCGATGCATCGATAAAAAATGCTAAATTGATTCAGGATATGCACCTTCGTGGCGAAAAATTTTCGGATTATATCTGGAATTTTGTCGACAATAAACCGATAATTAATCATTATAGTAGTCAAAGTGAAATGCCAGCACAGACTGAATTGTCACAAAAAATCAGCCGGGATTTAAAAAAGCGTGATTTCAAATTTGTCGGTCCAACAATCGTATATTCATTTCTACAAGCAGTTGGAGTGATTAATGATCACCTAGAGTCCTGTGATTTTAAATAAAAATTAGTATAATGGTATTAAAGACGGAGGATAACTATGGATTCTGAAACTATTAGCAATTTAGCCGATTGGCTTTATACAAACAGAAAGAAAATTGAAGATAAGTCACAAGAATTTGACGCCCAAAAGATTTATGACATCTTGGATTCACTTGGGGTTTTAAGAAAACCTATTAAAGAATATTTTGAAATGACTGAAGATGATTATTACCAAAATGAATCAGATCATCGTTTGACTTTACAAAATCCAGGGAACAAACTTAGCGAATTGCACGACCGCGTGCAAGTAAATCACGTTGATGGTTCTTTTGCAGGTCACGACATCAATTTTACTTATAATCACGAAGACCCATATGGAAAGGGAGATTATAAAGTTAAGACTGATGTGGACTTGATTGACTACTCATTCACGGTTATTGGTGCAGTTTACGATAATACAATTGTCGCCGATGTTAGAAATTCAATCTCAAAGGATGCTATTTTGTCTATCGGACTAGCAGCCAGAGCGGTTGAGGAATATTTGAAATGAAATTAATATCACTCAATGATTTGTCATTGAAAACTGAAGGCTACTTTGCATTTAAGCATGTAGCCTTTTCTTTATCTCAAAAGGAGATTATCGGTATCAACGGCGATAATGGTAGCGGTAAAACTTTACTTTTAGAGGCAATATCAGACAGAATAACGCCTGATAGCGGTGAACTTATGTACACACCGGGAGTAAGAATCGGTTACTTGCCCCAAGAAAACCCTCAACAAATTGATCAATCAGTCAAAAAATATTTAGAAGAAACCAGACGATTGTCGAAAAAATTGGCAGTTAGGACTGACCAATTGCAAGGGATGATTACATTTTTAGGCCTGACGCCTTATTTAGATCGACCAGTCTCTCAACTCTCAATTGGATTAAGAAGACGAATCGACTTTTTAGCAACTTTAGCCGGACATCCTAACGTCTTGTTGTTAGATGAGCCTTTTGTTTTTCAAACTAAGCAGACAATTTCGCAAATGTTAAAGCTGCTTCAAGATTTAAAGGACAATGGTTCCGGCATCATCATTGCAGCAACTAATTTTGACGATTCAGTTCAACAATATTTAGATAACGGCTATCTCATAAAGGACAATGCTTTGCAACAAATTCCTTACTTCCAGCAAAAAGAGCAGTGTCGATTATTATTTCGGATTAATCCAAATTCTTCAGCGATAACAAAGGACCTTGAAAAATACGTCACTGAAAACATCAACGATATGGTGGAATTGACGATTCCCTTAGCCTTAAAGGGTAGCTTGATTACGAAGATGGAACGACTCAATTATCATTTCGAGGGGGTAGAGTCTAGTGAAAATTAGAATACTTTTGAGAACTTATCTCCAATCACTCTTCCAAGATTTCTGGTATTTGACGATGCTCTTTAGTCTAATTGTCTTTGGCCTAACAGCTGAGCCGTTATTTAAAATTACGTCGATTAAAAAATTTAGCTTTTTATTAGTGGAAATCTTTTTTTTGGCACTCTTTTCAACCATGAATCTTTATTCTCGCGATGCTAAAGAGAACAAATATTTAAAAAAAAGGGTCAATAGTTATTTTGCAGATGCTTTCAGTCAATTTTTGGCGGCAGTAATCGTGAATCTTTTTTCAGGTATTTTGATTTTTATTTTTAGTTTGATTTTAAATCACAACTTTCTCTTTGATTTAAATGCTATCCTTGCTTTGATTTCGTGTGGCTTTTTAGGAAGTTCGATTGCAACTTTATTTAAGACCCAATGGTATAATCATCCCAATCTAGGTCAAGTCGGTATTTTGGTATTCACATATTTAGCTCTCACTGGAAGCGTGATTGAAATTTTGAGTACTGTACAATACGTCTTGCCACCATTGTCAAAAATGATTATAGCTTTGCAAAATAAGACGACGATTATTCATTTATTGCCAATTACAGGGCAGACATTTTTATATGGATTTGTTCTATTTGTTATTAGTAGTTTTATATATAGAAAAAATAAAAAAATTTGAGAAAAACTGTTGCAAAGAAGTGGATTTATCTGCTTTAATAGCCTGATGAAATAAGGAGGCTTTTGTTTTATGAGTAATATTTATTTACGCCAATCAATCCCTGACGACTTGCCAAAGATTGTTAATATTATCGAAGGTGCCAAAGAAACTCTCCGCAATCGTGGAGTTGCTCAATGGCAACAAGGTTATCCTGACGAAGCAATCCTCAGTCAAGACATTAACGAAAAGATTAGTTTCGTATTGATGTTAGACGGTGAAGTGGTCGGAACCGCTGCTTTGCAACAGGGTTATGATAAGAATTACCAAAAAATGACTACTGGTGCCTGGTCCAAAGATTCTGAAGTAACTTATTCAGTTATTCATCGAATCGCTGTCGAACCTGGACATCAAGGTCAACATCTTTCGGCGTCTTTAGTTCAACAACTTTTGACGATGTCATATTATTTAGGTTATCGCGATGTTAGAATTGATACACATCCAGATAATTTGGTGATGCAACATGTGATATCGAGCAATGGTTTTGTTGAAAAAGGCACTATCACTATGGATACGGATCACCGTATTCGTAAAGCGTATCAAATTCTCTTGAAATAAGCATAGAAGACTTTTTCTAAAGATATTTGATATATAATTGAGCCATAATAAGACCATCGTAAGGTGGTTTTTTTACTATATACAAATGTTTCACTAGTATTGGATATTGGAGAACAGTAAATTGAAGATTAAAAATATAACAGGCAAGATATTTTCACCAAGACGTTCAGAGATTGTATCAACGCAAACGGATAATTTTTTTAGAAAACTCAAGCCAAGACCTTATGTGGTCGATTATATTGAGGGTGTCTATAAAAATAGCGTCTTACCTAATGTAAATCAAGATACTCTAACGATTTCTGTTTTGACTGATACTCATGCTAAAGCTATTGCCAGTGCTTCATACTATGGTATCAATGGGATGCGGCATATTATTGAAGCCAATCAAGTTGCAACGGACGTTGGTTTAGACTTAAATGTTCACTTGGGCGATTTGATGGATGGCAGCGACAAACCTGAGATCAGTCGTGGTATTTTGAAATTTGCAGTGGAAAATTATCAAAAGAGCAAGCCACCATTTTACATTATCGAAGGCAATCACGATGAAAATGATAAGTACGATGAACATCGATTTTTCAAAACTGCTTCATTTCACCGTGATGATTATGATATGTTAGTAGCGAAGTATGATTTTGAACAACCTGAAATTTTTCGCTTGAATCAAGTTTCAAAAGTTGGTTGGTACGATAAAGGCGATGTCCGAATCATCTTCATTGATACCAGTGATATTCCTTATATTCTTAGTAACGGTTCTAAGAAATACGACTTCAAGAAAGTTAGAGGAGTCAGAGAACAACAACTGGAGGATTTGACCACTATTTTGGAGCAGTCGGTCGATAAGCACGTGGTTGTAATGGGCCACGCTAATATTATCAGTCCAAGTGGGCGCAGTGCCTTAAACTTCAATGGTGATTTAGTTCAACAATTATTAGTTGCGTTCAACAACAAAGCTTCTGGACAGTTGAAAAATGAATTAACAGGAGATTTTGGTGTAGATATTCGCTACGATTTCTCGTCTACCGGCATTTCTAAGGTAACGACTTATATTTGTGGACATATGCATTACGAAAAAAACTACAAAGTTTCTGAAATTAATCATATAATATTAAATTGTTCGGCCCTGATGGGGAAAAAGCATGGGTTGACGATGGACTATAACAAAAAATGGGACAGACGATACAATGAAATCTCTGAATTAGCAGGATATTTCATCAATATCGACCCGAAAAAATTACGCTTACAAATTTTTGGTTACGGAGCCGCAACAAGGTATGTAAGTTTTGAAATATAAGGGAGAATTTTTTTATGTGTGGAATTGTCGGATTCGTAGATAAAAACATCGCAGACAAGAAGCCTGTAATTGAAGCAATGATGGATACGATCAAGCACCGTGGTCCCAACAGTTCTGGTGAACTAGTGGAAAACGACACTGCTTTAGGTTTTCGTCGCTTGAGTATCATTGATATTAACAGTGGTATGCAACCTATCTATAACGAAGATAAATCAAAAGCCATTATCTTTAATGGTGAAATTTACAATTATCAAGATGTTAGAAAAGATTTAAAAGAAGCTGGACATATTTTCAGCACTGAAACAGATACAGAAGTTTTACTCCATGGTTTTGAGGAATGGGGTATCCAAGGATTATTGAAGAAAATCCGTGGAATGTTCGCCTTTGTCATTTATGACCTGAAGACTGGCGATATTACGGGTGCTAGAGACTTCTTTGGTATCAAACCTTTGTATTATTACAATCGTGAAGGTACATTTATTTTTGGTTCTGAAATCAAGTCTTTCTTGAAAGAGCCAAACTTTAAAAAAGAGCTCAATAAAGCTGCTCTAAAGCCTTATTTAACTTTCCAATATTCAGCTATGAATGAGACTTTCTTTAAGAATGTCTTCCGTATTCCTGAAGGCCACTACTTTACTTATAAAGATGGCAAATTAAGCATCAAGAAATATTGGGACATGGAATTCAAAGAAAACCACCTCTCATTTGAAGAAACGGTTAAACGAATTGATAGTTCATTGCGTGACTCAGTTAAGGAACATTCTATTAGTGATGTTCCAGTTGGCTCATTATTGTCCAGTGGGGTCGATTCCAGTTATGTTACAGCTATTTTGAAGCCACAACATACTTACTCGATTGACTTTGATACGAGTACTTATGAAGAGGGTACAGCCGCAAAACTCTTGGCTGATAAATTAGGCTTGGAAAATACTCGTGGTATCGTTACAAAAGAAGAGGCTGTTAAGTCGCTTCCTTTGATTCAGTACTACATGGATGAACCTGATGCCAACCCATCTTGCGTGCCGCTATACTTCCTAACTAAATTAGCGAGCCGCGACGTTACCGTTATACTTTCTGGTGAAGGTGCCGATGAGTTGTTTGCAGGATATGCTAACTATGGTTTCCATTCACATTCAAAGGCTATTCGTGTCGTTGCTGAAGATTTGAAGAAGTTGCCAAAAGGCGTTAAGTATCGCTTGGCTCATGGCTTGAAGAAGATGCCTAATTTCCCTGGTCGCTTGCACTTATATGAATCAACGGCTAAAGCTGAAGAATTCTTCATTGGTGAAGCTAAGATTTTCACTGAAAAAGAAGCAGCTGATTTAGTTAAACCTGAATTTGAAAAATCTCGATCGGTTAAGGATATCGTTATGCGCAGCTATCGCAAGGTCAGTGGTTATGACGATGAAGTTAAGAAGATGCAATATCTTGATTTCCATCAATTTATGTCAAATGACATTTTATTAAAAGCTGATCGTATGAGTATGGCTAATTCAATGGAATTACGTGTACCATTCTTGGATAAAGAAGTTGCTCGAGTAGCTTCTGGCGTTCCTACAAAATATCTTTTGAATAGCAAAGACAGCAAGTATGCGCTTCGTGTGGCTGCAGAACGTGCTTTGCCAGAAGAATGGGCTAAACGTGAAAAACTTGGCTTCCCAGTGCCAATCCGTGAATGGATTAGAACAAAAGAAGTTTATGAAGATTTCCGTAAGTTGTTCAGTTCTGACTTTGCAGGCGAATTCTTCAACCAAGATGCTATCTTGAAGATGCTAGATGGCTGTTACAAGGGTGAAAATGATGACCGCCGTAAGGTTTGGACAATCTATACCTTCCTAATTTGGTACAAAGTCTTCTTCATCGATGATGGTAAAAAGCCTGATGTCGATCCTCAAGTCGTTGTTCCTGAAACAAGCAAATAAGTTATTTTTTATTGAAGGCTATCAATTTAATCGTTAAATTGATAGTTTTTTTGTTATGATGGTCTTTAGTCATGACAAAAATGATTTGAAACATAATGAAAATTATATTTAAGCGTTATGACGGTACGGCCGATATATGATATAGTAATAAGTTGTCATCTAAGACCGAAATTAGATAAATTAAGAAAATAATAAACCCGCGAAATTAAATACCATTGGATGATTCAATGTGCTAAATTGAGTATGGTATAATTTTGTTTGAATTGTGTGTAATTTTAAGAATAGAATTTTAATATAGTAAGAGGTTGATCCCTATCGAAACTGAATCAGGAAAAAAATTCACGCCCATCCTTTTGGGTAGTGATATGAATGTTTACGGAATGGCTCGTGCTTTCCATGAACTTTATGGGGGCACTGTTAAGGCATATGCTGAAGTTCAATTGGCACCGACAAGATATACAAAAATCTTAGACTTAACACTTCACTCTGGATTTTCTGAAGACCCTGTTTTTATTGAAAAAATGCGAGAAATTGCTAAAGTTTATCAAAACCATAAGGAACCAGTTATTTTGATTGGTTGTGGGGATGGTTATGCTGAACTTATCAGTAAACACAAGGACGAGTTGTCAAAAACTTTTGTTTGTCCATACGTTGATTATGATTTGTTGAAATCCTTGAATAATAAAGAGAGTTTCTACAAAGTAGCGGATGAACACAATTTGCCACATCCTTTAACAAAAATTATCACTAAAGATATGTATGAAAATAAAAAAGATATGGATGTTCCATTCGATTTCCCCGTGGCATTAAAACCTGCCAATAGTGTCGAATGGTTGGACATTCATTTTGAAGGACGCAAGAAGGCCTTTACGATTCACTCTGAAAAGGAATACATGGATATTGTCGGTAAAATTTATGACAATGGTTATACTTCAGATTTGATTCTTCAAGACTTTATTCCTGGCGATGATTCCAACATGCGTGTTTTGAATGCTTATGTTGATCAAGAACATCACGTCAAGATGATGTGTTTAGGTCACCCAATTTTGGAGGACCCAACTCCACAATCAATTGGTAACTACGTTGCAATCATCCCCGAATTTAATCAGGATGTTTACGATTTAGTTCAAAAGTTCCTTGAAGATATCGAATTCACTGGCTATGCCAACTTCGATATGAAATATGACTCCCGTGATAAGACTTTCAAGTTCTTTGAAATCAATTTACGTCAAGGAAGAAGTAGCTTCTTCGTGACCCTCAATGGTTATAATCTTGCCAAATATGTAGTGGAAGATTATATTGAAGGTAGCTTAGAAAATACGCCAACAGTTTATGCCAATAAAAATAAGGCACAACATAAACTTTGGTTAGGAGTTCCTGTTAAAGTCTTCAATAAGTATGCAGCTAAAAATGATGCTACAGCTTATGCTGACGAGTTGATCAAACAAGATCGCATCGGAACGACTGTTTTCTATGATAAAGACAAATCCTTTAAACGCTGGTTGTTGTTGACTTACATGTTCCATAATTATGTAAAGAGATTCGACAAATACTTTGAAGCTAATAAAGGGCGCGACTTTAAATAACCGAGGGGGTTTTAGTAGATGGATGAATTAAAAGAATACGAAGTTAAAAAAATCGAGTATTCCAAGATTTTGATCTGTGTTGACTCAGATGATTTTGAGTCATCAAGAAATGCCTTTAACTATGCTTGCTCTTTAGCTAAGCATTATAATGCTGAACTAGGGATCGTTTCCGTATTGGAAACCGGTGATTTGAATATTTTCCAATCACTTGATCCAGAGGTATTGAACCAACGTCGTGAAGAAATTAAAGAATTGCTAGAAGTCTATGGCAAAAAGGCCAAGGAATATGGCGTTCAAGATGTTCACATGCTGGTAACCGAGGGTGGACCTGGAGCAGTTATTACTGAAAAAGTTATTCCTAAGTTTCAACCTGATTTGGTTATTGTTGGGGTTGAAAAGAAGAACCGGACACGTAATACAATTGGTTCGCAAGCTGCAAAGATTGTTAACAATTCTAATGTCTCGGTCAGTGTCATCAGATAGATAGTTTTAAAATTTTTAAATAAAAATAGTGGACAGCCAACAGGTTTGTCCGCTTTTTTGTAGGATTCATAATTATTCTAATAAAATATAATTAGTGATATAGTAGTCTCTAAAAATAACATGGCGGTGAATGATATTGTTTATGAGTAAAGTTATCGGCGGCGCAGGGGATATGATCGATGCCAAGCCTGCCGATTATAAAGATAATTTGTATTTGGTTGTAAATGGAGCTTGGCAAGAAAAAGCAACTATCCCAGCTGATAAGCCACGTACAGGTGGTTTCATGGATCTTGACGAGGGTGTTGAAAAAGCACTCATGAAAGATTTCCATGAGTTTGCAAATAATGAAAGTGAAATTAAGGATGATTTGATTTTGCAGGCGATAAAATTGTATCGTCTTGCCAACAACGCTGATCATTTAAGCAAGTTTCACCAACAACCAATTTTAAAAGATATGCAACGTATTAGTGACCTTTCATCACTACAAGATTTGAGTGACAATTTGGCCACTTTATCTAAGAATGGTTTTGCTTTGCCTATCGATATCGGTATTGATGCTGATATGAAGGATACTGCCAAAAATGTCGTCTACGTTCAAGGTGCTAGTTTGATTTTGCCTGATAAGACTTACTATGATGAGAAAAATGAATCTGGTAAGCAATTGTTGGCTAAATATGCTGAAGTAGCTAGTCGCTTGTTGTCGATGATTGGCTACAAGTTGGACGAAGCTAAGTCAATTGTAAAAAAGGCTTTGGCATTTGATAGGTCATTAGTTCCTATTGTAAAGAGTTCAGAAGAGTGGGCCGACTATACGAAAGTTTATAATCCTATGAAATTTTCCGAATACATCACTAAGTCGGATAACTTGGATTTGAAGAGCTTAGTAGTCGACTTAATCAACGACACGCCTGACAAGGTTATTATTGAAGAACCAAGATATTTGGAAAATTTGAATAAGCTAGTCAACGAAGATACTTTTGACAATATTAAAGCCTGGATGATGGTTAAATTCGTTACTTCCAGAGCTTCAATTTTGGATGAAGAATTCCGTCAAACTATTGGAGAATATAATTTGGCGATGAGCGGTGCCAAAGAACTTCAAAATAGAACAAAGTATGCTTATCACTTGGCAGCTGGTATCTTCAGTGAAGTTATCGGTGTTTATTATGGTAAGAAATACTTTGGTGAAGCTGCTAAAGATGATGTTCGCAATATGGTCAAGAAGATGATTTCAATTTACGAACAAAGAATCAACGCTAACACTTGGTTAGGCGAAGATACAAAGAAAAAAGCTATCGTCAAATTGGATAAGATTGTGGTCAAAGTCGGCTATCCCGATAAAATTCAAGACCTCTATCATAAATTTGAAATCAATGAAAATGATTCATTGTATGATAACCTTTCTCGCATCTACAAGATTATGACTCAAGATTCCTTGGATCAATATCACAAACCAGTTGACCGCAACAAGTGGGTCATGCCAGGACACATGGTCAATGCATGTTACGACCCAACTAGAAATGACATCACCTTCCCAGCAGCTATCTTGCAAGCTCCATTCTATAGTTTGGAACAAACAAGCAGCGAAAATTATGGTGGAATCGGAGCCGTAATCGCCCACGAAATATCTCACGCCTTTGATAACAACGGAGCTCAATTCGATGAGTTCGGTAACATGAATAATTGGTGGACTAAAGACGATTACGCAAAATTCAAGACTTTGACACAAAAAATGATTGACCAATTCGACGGCATCCCATATGCCGGTGGCAAAGTTAACGGTAAGTTAGTAGTCAGCGAAAACGTAGCCGATGTCGGTGGACTAAGATGTGCTCTAGAAGCAGCCAAATCAGAAAATGACTACGACGCCAAGAAATTCTTCATCAACTGGTCCAGAGTATGGCGCTTGAAAGCTACAAAACAATTCAACGAACTACTACTATCAACAGACGTCCACGCCCCAGGTCCATTACGTGCCAACGTACAAGCACAAAACATGGATGAATTCTATGATGCCTTTGACGTTAAAGAAAGCGATGGAATGTGGTTGGATGAAGATAAGAGAGTTAACATTTGGTAAAACCAGAGAGCGGAGCAAGCCCGGGAGCTACCGAGGATTAAGACAATTTCACGAAGTGCTCGCGTATTTTGCGAGCAGTTTGGGAAATAGGCTTAACCGGAAGTAGCTGGCTTGTGGAGCTCGTTTCAACTAGAGAGTGCAAGTGGGACGTTCAGCCCGCGGAGCCTAAGACAATTTTGCGACTTGGCTGCGAAGCAGACGAGACGTGAAATAGCCTTAGGTGTAGAGGGTTGTCCCACTGTAACTCGTTTCCACTATATAGCCAGAAACATTGGTTATTCAACAAAAAATAAAAATTAGGCATGGCAATCAATCCCAAAAAAATTGATTACCATGCCTATTTATTTACCCAGAAATAACTTTTTGCAAAAAAATATTTAGAATTTTTTGTTATGAATTCGTTTTCCGATATAATAAGACTAATAAGAAAGGTGAGGGAAAAATGGCATATATCGAAGTCAGAAATGAATCAAAAAAATATCAAATGGGTGAAACGACCATCATGGCCAATGACAAGTTAACCTTTGATGTTGAACAAGGAAAACTGACAGTTATTCTAGGACCCAGTGGTGCTGGTAAATCAACTGTTCTAAATATTCTCGGTGGGATGGACACACCAAGCGACGGGCAGGTAATAATCGACGGCACTGATATAGCCAAATTTTCTGAACGCGAATTGACAACTTATCGTCGAAATGACGTTGGTTTTATCTTCCAATTTTATAATTTAATTCCTAACTTGACGACAAAAGAAAATGTTGAATTAGCCTCAGCAATCGTCAAAGACGCACTTGATGCAACGCAAACATTGAAATCCGTTGGCTTGGAGAATCGAATCGACAACTTTCCTTCTCAATTATCAGGTGGAGAGCAGCAACGTGTCGCTATTGCTAGAGCTTTAGCCAAAAATCCTAAGTTGTTGCTTTGTGATGAACCTACTGGAGCTTTGGATTATGAAACTGGAAAACAAGTTTTGACTTTGCTTCAGGATGCTAGTTATAAGAACAATAAGACAGTTATCGTTATTACTCACAATTCAGCCTTAGCCAAGATGGCTGATCGCGTGATTCGGATTCATGATGCTAAGGTCCAATCAATTGAAGATAACGACAATCCTACACCAGTCAAAGAAATCGAATGGTAGGTGATTAGATGAATCCGTTAACGAGAAATATGTGGCGTGATATTAGAAAATCTAAAGGGCGCTTCATTGCTATTATTTTGATTATCTTGCTGGGAGTTTTGATATTTGTCGGCGTCAAAGCTGCCGGTCCCAGTTTGAACGATTCTTTGAATAAGACGGTGGCCGATAAAAACTTGTCCGATATTCAAGTTATGTCGACGACTGGATTTGATAAAAAAGACTTGAAGCTTGCTCGCAAAGTTCCTGGAGCTCAAGTTGAATCGACCAAGTTCAAATACGCCATTGGTGGCAAGAGTAAAGTTGCCGTAGCATTATATGGTTATGACAAATCGGCTAAACAAAATCAATTGATTATGAGAAGCGGCCGTTTGCCTAAAAATAAGAACGAGATTGTTTTAGATAAAAATGCTAAAAGTGAATATGGCTACAAATTAGGACAACAATTTAAATTCGGCAGCGATGCTGATTTGAAACAAAAATCTTATAAAATTGTTGGTTTCGCTGATTCGCCACAATATATCGATAACCAATCACGTGGCTCGACTAATATCGGCGATGGACAAGTGCAGTTGTTTGCTTATATTCCAAAGCAACAGATGAATTTGTCGACAGCGACTGTTTTGAATTTGCATTTCAATTCGCTTAAAGATAAAAATACTTTCAGTAAAAGTTACAAAGATACCGTTGCTAAAAAAATGAAGTTACTGAAAAAGCAATTCAAGAATCGAGCTGACCAAAGAAGCAAGAACTTGTCAGCAGATGGCTTGAAAACTTTAAAACAGCAACAAACATTAGTCGATCAAATGAAACAAGTCGACCCTAGTGCAGCTGCTCGTCAACAGGCAAGGTTAGTAGCTGCTAAAGCCAAGTTGATGCATCAAACTAAGACGACTTATACTTGGCAGACCAGAGACGACTTAGCTGGATTTTCGGCTTATGGAGAGAGTTCTGATCGTATCGCTGCGATTGCTAACGTCTTTCCGGTTTTCTTCTTCTTGATTGCTGCTTTGATAACCTTCACGACGATTACGCGGATGGTCGAAGAAGCAAGAAGTGAGATTGGGACTTTCAAAGCCCTTGGTTATACGAAGTGGGAGATTGCTAAAAATTACTATTATTATGCAATTTCTGCTGGAATGATTGGTGCTATCTTAGGTGCCATTATTGGAAACGAGACTTTGCCAAGAATCGTTTTGGCATTGTACAAGCAATATCTTCCTTTGGATTGGGTTGTGACCCTGCAGTGGCAAACGATTTTAATTGCCATCGTCTTTTCACTGATAGCAACCTTAGGAGCTGCGATTATCGTTATTCGCAAGGAACTAGTCGAAGGGCCAGCTGCTTTGATGTTGCCAAAGGCTCCTAAATCAGCTAAAAAGATTTTACTTGAACGCATCAAGCCTTTATGGAATCACTTGAGTTTCAATAGCAAAGTCAGTTATCGCAATCTGTTCCGTTTCAAATCGCGGATGTTTATGACGATTATCGGGATTGCCGGAGGAACTGCTTTGATTTTAACTGGTTTTGGGATTCAAAATTCTATTGCTGCAAGTGGTAATCAACAGTATTCAGATATTTTTGATTACCAAGCCATTGTCAAAATGAATGATCAAGCTGATTATTCTAAAGTAGATAAAATTTTGCAAAAGAACGACCAGTATCAAAGTAATACTGCCATCAATTCGACGACTGCCAAGTTGACGGCTAATAAAGACCAAGTTAATGATGTAAATATTTATACGCCTAAATCTATCAGTGAATTCAAAAAATACGTTCACCTCGGAACTAATTTAAAGAAAAACGACGTAGTTTTATCTAAGAAGACAGCACAGTTACTGAATGTTAAAGCTGGCGATAAAATTTCCGTTAAGAGAACTGGTGGCAAGAAGGTCAGTTTTAAAGTTAAGGCAATTACTAGAAACTACATCGGACATTTCTTATATTTAAGTCCGAAAGCTTACCAAAAACACTTTAATGAAGAACTTTCAGCTAATACCTTGTTATTGCACTTGCAAAAACAAACTAAGTCTCAACGTAAGAGTTTAGCTAATAAGTTGTTGAATTCTGGTGAGGTAATGGGCACGAGTTACACGAAAGATGTTTTGAACACAGTTTCTAAGATGTCGTCTTCATTGAAACCGATTGTTTTAATTTTCATTCTTTTGTCGGGAATTTTGTCCTTTGTTGTCTTGTATAATTTGACTAATATTAACGTTTCTGAAAGAATTCGCGAATTGTCAACGATTAAGGTTTTAGGGTTTTATAATAATGAAGTTACGATGTATATTGTTAGAGAAAACATTATTTTAACGATTGTCGGAATTATTGTTGGCTATGGGGTTGGAAACTTGCTGACAGCTTATATCCTGAATCAAGCTGCGACTGAGCAAGTTATTTTCCCACTGACGATTAATTGGACAGGTTATGTGACCGCAACTTGTTTGATGATAGTCTTTACAGCTATTGTCATGCTGGTTACGCACAAGAAATTGCAACACATCGATATGATCGGTGCGTTAAAATCTAATGAATGATTGAGGTTATTATTATGAGTCTTGAAAATGATAGGGTGCTAGTTATCGGCGGAACTTCTGGATTTGGCAAAGAGGTCGCTATTATGGCACAACATAAAGATGCTGATGTTTACGTCATTGGACGTGATCAAGAACGAGTGAATCAATTGCGATTTGATGACAATATCCAAGGCAGTTCATTAGATGCACAGGATAAAGACCAGTTGAACCACTTTTTTGAAAAATATGGTTCCTTCGACCACATCGTATCGATGCTCGGAGGCGCTATGGGTGGCGGTTTCTTAGATAGTTCCATCGATGTGATTAGAAAAGCGATTGAAGATAAGTTCTTTGCCAATTTACAGTTGGTGCAAATTGCCAGCAAACATTTGAAGGATAACGGCTCAATCATTTTGACTTCTGGTTCTGGCGGACATCCCTATGACGCTTCTGGTGCCATTATCGGCAATCAGGCTATCAACACGATGGTTGAAGGAGTAGCAGTCGAATTAGCACCTCATAATCGCATCAACGCCGTTTCACCAACTTGGACGCCCACTGGTCTTTGGCGTGATTTGAATTCCAAGCAATTGTCCAAACAAGAAGATAATGTTGCTGAAAATATTCCTTTAGGCCGAGTGGCTAAAATCGAAGAAGTTGCGTCTGCTTATATCTATTTAATGGAAAATGATTTCATCACTGGTCAAGTTATAAAAGTCGATGGTGGAGTTGATTTATAAAAGGTGTTAAACTTAGAGCTGACTTCAAGCAGAGGTGAAATAAATGCCTATTAAATCAGTTCCAGAAACAGGTAAATATCGGATTAGCGAGTTTGCCGAAATCGTTGGTTTAAATAGTCCAACGCTTCGGTATTATGAAAAAGAAGGTCTCATCAAACCGTATCGGACAAAAAATGGTATCCGTTACTATACGCAAAAAGATGTCAGTTGGGTCAATTTCTTGATGCATTTGAAGAGTACTGGGATGACTATCGAACAGTTGAAACGTTATGTTCATTTACGTGCTCAAGGCGATTCAACTATCAATCAACGAATCGAGCTTTTGGAAGAAGTCCGCAAAAATTTTGAGGTCGAATACCGTCGTCTTCAAGAGGGATGGACTATCTTAAATGACAAACTTGATTGGTACAAGGATAAAGCTGGCGGTCACATTGAAGATAGTGAGAGCTTCTCAGAGTATTTGAAGTCGCTAAATCACGATTATTTAGAAGAAAATACGCAAAAAGAATCTGAATCGTAAAAAAATCAGATTCTTTTTTTGTTTCCCTTGACTTAAAGTCGACTTTAAGTTGTTTAATATACTTATCAACACAAAACGAGGAGGAATTAAATCATGGCAAAACAAACAGCAGGACATGATATGCTTGGCGATTTTGCACCACAATTTGCAGAATTAAACGATGATGTATTATTTGGTGAAGTTTGGAGCAAGGAATCTGAACTTTCTGCACATGATCGTTCTCTAATCACAATTGCAAGTATTATTTCAGCTGGAAATATCGAGCAATTGGATGCTCACTTAAAAATTGGTAAGAAAAATGGCATTACTAAGGATGAAATCGTTGCTGAAATCACTCATCTAGCATTTTATGCTGGTTGGCCAAAGGCTTGGAGTGCATTCAACCGCGCTAAAGAAATCTGGAAGGAAGATAAATAAGTATGGCAAAAAATGAAGATCTCAAAACAAATGGAGTTTTCCCAACTGGTGAAAAAAATGAAGCTTACGCCCAATATTTCATCGGTCAAAGTTATTTACAAAAATTAGTTAGTTCAGAAGATAATATCGACTTTGGTGTCAGCAATGTTACTTTTGAACCAGGCTGTCGCAATGACTGGCACATTCACCACAACGGTTTTCAAATTCTTTTGGTTACTGGTGGCGAAGGCTGGTATCAAGAATGGGGCAAACCTGCACAATTACTTAAAAAAGGCGACGTCGTTGTAATTAAAGAAGGCGTTAAGCACTGGCATGGAGCAACTAAAGACAGTTGGTTCAGTCATGTTGCAATTACTAAAGGTAATTCAGAATGGCTTGAAAAGGTTACTGATGAAGACTACAACAAGTTATCAGACTAATATTTTAGAAAAATAAATCCGTTCCTAATTCGTTATGAAGTGAACCCTCCTAGTTGGAGTAATCCAACGGGAGGGTTTTCTTTGTTTTCAAAAGATATTAAATTGGCTTGTATAACAGATGTTAATAATGGGTTGCCTATTGTACAAGCTATGAAAAAATAT